>NZ_JAPZSO010000040.1:0-2323 GCF_027531715.1 Microcystis sp. LE19-8.1F
ATTTGTCTTTTATTTACTTGTCAAAAAACCGTCATTAGAACTTGAAAATCAAGTTAGGTTAGCGGAAGGTGTTCGCTAACTATTTTCCCCTTATTTTTTAAGTTGATTAGATTAGGTAAACTCTTTGTCAGAAATCACCTAAGGTCACGGATTTATTGGTTCAAACTCTTCTTTACCTACAGCAAAAGTCCGATTTCTCGGTCTCGTCGAGCCGATCCCTAGTCAAAAACTCCGGCAACAACCGCAAGCTGACCCCCCATATCATCGGTCGAGATTATCGCATCAGAAGCGAGTCCGATCCCGATGTCCGCACCGACCGTCAGTACCGCACCCATTGGCGTAGGGGTTTCTATCGTTGGCAACCCTACGGCCCCAGAGAACGACCCGATCGCAAGCTGATCTGGATCGAGCCGGTTCTGGTTAATGGCTAAATCGCTAGATAATAAGCGTGTACTATTTTGATGGACTGACGGCTTTTTTCAAGATTTTTATTGTTGGTATAGATTAAATGACTAACTTATGCTATTTCACCTATATGTCTTGATGTCAAGACTTAATAGTGTCAGAACTTAATATGAAAACCATCGTAATCTCATCCTTATCGGGAGGGCAGGGCAAAACCACCACGGCTTTCTTTTTGGGTAAAATGCTGGGCCGAACGGCGAGGGTTTTATCGGTCGATGCCGACCCGCAGGCGAACCTGACTTTTTTTTCGGGTCATGAGGTGGAACCGAATGCGCCGACGCTTTTGGAGGTAATCAAGGGGACGGTAGCGGCGACGGATGCAGTTTATGCCCTCAACGATTCTAGGTTTCTTATCCCCGCAGATGACGGTTTGAGCAATGCCCAAGAGTATTTGGCTTCTAGTGGGATGGGCGCGCTAATTCTCCGGACGCGGCTCAAACTCCCGGCGGACTATTTTGATTACTGCATCATCGACTCCCCCCCGGCCAGGACACAGATATCTATTGCCACCATCGGTGCGGCCGACTATTTGCTGATCCCCGCCGAAGCTTCTACTAAAGGAGTCAATTCTCTGGTTCGCACCCTGGAACTAGCGGACAGTCTCTCAAAATTAGGGGCTTTCACCGGAACGCTACTCGGTGTCATTCCTTTTCGAGATCGCTGGTTCGGTCGTTCTCACTCAAAGGATAGCACGGCGGCGATTGCCGCCATGGCCGAGGTTGCCCCCGGGGTGAAAATTTTCCCATCAATCTTGGAGAGCGAACGCTATAAACAGGCACTCAACCAAGGCAAACTATTGAGCGAGATCGGCCACGAAGACATGGAAACTTCTTTTCGAGCCGTGATCGAATTACTGGGTACTCAAACCAAGGAGAAAAGATGAGCAACGCCCTCGATCGATTGGTCAACAAGAAAAAACCTTCGGTTCCCCCCCGCATCGATGTGGTCGAAGAAATCCTGCCAATTCCTTCACAACCAAAAGAAGAAATTGCTGAATTAACTCAAGATGCTATAAAAAATTTAAGTCAAGACAGCAAGACATCTTTGAGTCAAGATACTAATACCGAAACAGATCTGGATGATTTCGAGACAGTTCGCAATACTATCCGTCTCGATCGGGCGATCGATGATTCCTTGCGTCAGTTGTGTCAGGACGAGAGAATTACCAAAGAAACACTGCTGGAGGCAGCTTATCTTTACCTAGATGCTCATCCCACCGAGTTAGAGGAGGTGGTAAGGACGGCACGGCAACGGCTACAACGACGCAAGGAGATCGCCGACTATAAACGAGCCAAAACGATGCAGGAGAGATTCTTAAAGTCTTGATGTCAAGATACTTTAGCGTCAAGGTGTTTTAATGTCTTGATATTAAGACACTTTTTTGTCCTAGTGTCAGTAGAAGTCCGTTCTTTTAGCGATGGGAGTGTCAATTGGGTCGATTTCTCCACTAGAAAACCTTTTAGTCTTGAGATAATATTAGGTAGAGGTCTGATGATCTCCGAAACCAATCGGTACGTCGATAATCAGCCCAGACCGTGGAGACCGTGTCTTTGAGTCAGAGAATAGCGGAGAATGGCAGCGATAGAGGCGGGGGGTAGGGGTAAATAATAGACTTGTTGCTCCCATAAGAAAAAGCCGAATGAATTGTTTTGTGAGAAGTTCAGCTGGCTTCTCCTTTTAATTAATGCTTATGCTGCCGCACCCATAAAAATTCCATAAGCCGTTAAGATTAATTGAGCATCAAAATTAGCTACACGATTCCTATAAATATCGGAAACTGCACGGTATCTTTTCACCCCAGAAAAAGCATTTTCACCCACAACTCTTTCTTTGGCTAGTTCTCGATTTTCTTGTTTTT
>NZ_JAPZSO010000180.1:0-7691 GCF_027531715.1 Microcystis sp. LE19-8.1F
ACCAGAACAGAGTAAATCTGTTAAGGCAGGTGCGAAAAATCCTTCGGGAAAGAAACAGAAACCGTTCGGCTGAGCTCACGGCCGAAGCCTAAATCGTGAGGTTTGGGAATCACCGTCCGTTCACGGCGGTGAGGATGTCAAACTCAATGATTTTAACTGTGACAGGCACTATATAAAGAATGATTTCCCTTTTGGACTAATTTTGATCGGTATAGTTAAATTGTACTAAATAAATTGTCGTATTGGCTAGGAGAAACCCGTATTTAATCGTTTCCTTGCTTTCGTGGTTATTCGATAATTTTGCCGCTTCTCCCTAAAAATTACCGTCCCGCTCGCTAAACTGCCAAATTGATAAGATCCTTTGACCTTTCGCCGCCCTATTGAGCAAAACTAGGTATAAACACTTTCTTAAGAATTAACCTATGTCACAATAGATGAAGATAAACCAAATAGTGTGAAGTTGTAAACTAGGTATTACTGAATGGAACCGCTTTATCAGTACGCGTGGCTAGTTCCCGTCCTGCCTTTGGTAGGCGCTACCCTAGTGGGCGCGGGCTTAATTTCCTTTAATGAAGTCACCAATCGTCTGCGACAGGTGAATGCTGTATTGATCATTTCTACCCTCGGTGCGTCGATGGTGCTGTCTTTTGCGCTGCTGTGGAGTCAAATCAATGGACACGCTCCCTATACCCAAATGATCGATTGGGCATCGGCGGGTAACTTTCACCTGAAAATGGGTTATACGATCGATCACCTCAGTGCTTTAATGTCGGTTATCGTCACCACCGTGGCCTTTTTGGTGATGATTTATACCGATGGTTACATGGCCCATGACCCCGGTTATGTGCGTTTTTACGCCTATCTGAGCATTTTTAGCAGTTCTATGCTCGGTTTGGTCATCAGTCCTAACCTCGTCCAGATCTACGTTTTCTGGGAATTGGTGGGGATGTGTTCCTATCTGCTGGTAGGTTTCTGGTTCACTCGTCCGGCGGCTGCCGAGGCCTGTCAAAAAGCCTTTGTTACCAACCGCGTCGGCGATTTTGGCTTATTACTGGGAATGCTGGGTCTTTTCTGGGCCACCGGTAGCTTCGAGTTTGATATCATGGGTGAACGTCTAGAGGAATTAGTCTCTTCTGGAGCCATTGCCGGCAGTTTAGCGGCATTATTCGCCGTTTTAGTCTTCCTTGGACCGGTGGCCAAATCAGCCCAATTTCCCCTTCATGTCTGGCTACCGGATGCCATGGAAGGTCCGACCCCGATTTCGGCCCTGATTCACGCCGCCACGATGGTGGCCGCTGGAGTTTTCCTGATTGCCCGGATGTATCCCGTTTTTGAGCCAATTCCCACGGCGATGACGGTAATTGCTTGGACGGGGGCCTTTACCGCCTTTCTAGGGGCAAGTATCGCCCTCACCCAGAATGATATAAAAAAGGGTTTAGCCTATTCCACCATCTCCCAATTGGGTTATATGGTTATGGCTATGGGTATCGGCGCTTATAGTGCCGGGTTATTCCACCTGATGACCCACGCTTATTTTAAAGCGATGTTGTTCCTCGGTTCTGGTTCGGTCATCCACGGTATGGAGGATGTGGTCGGTCATGAGCCGGTTTTAGCGCAAGATATGCGGATGATGGGCGGTTTACGCAAGTATATGCCCATTACTGCCCTAACTTTCCTGGTGGGAACTCTGGCCATCTGTGGGATTCCTCCTTTCGCTGGTTTCTGGTCGAAGGATGAAATTCTCGGTTTAGCTTTTGAGGCGAACCCGTCCTTATGGTTAATCGGTTGGGCCACTGCGGGTTTAACAGCTTTTTATATGTTCCGGATGTACTTTAACACCTTTGAAGGGGAGTTTAGAGGGACTAATAAGGAGATTAAACGCCGACTGTTAGCCAATGCGGGCGCGATTCCGGCTTTTGGACCGGGGGCAATGAATGTTAAGCAATTGGACTCGGAAGCGCAGGAAGAAGACAACCACGGCCATCATGCCCATGAACCCCACGAATCGCCAATTACGATGACTTTACCTCTAATGATTTTAGCGGTTCCTTCTTTGTTGATTGGTTTGGTGGGTAAACCTTGGCAGAATTTCTTCGAGGGTTTTATTCATGTTCCTAACGAAGTGGTAGAAGAAGTTCATGCTTTTGATTGGACAGAGTTTCTGATTATGGCGGGTAATTCGGTGGGGATTGCTTTAATCGGGATTACTGTCGCTTCTTTGATGTATCTCCAGAAGAAAATTGACCCCGCAACTATTGCCCAAAAATTCCCCGTTTTGTATCGTTTTTCCCTGAACAAATGGTACATTGATAATCTCTATGATCGAGTTTTTGTCCAGGGTTGTCGTCGTCTTGCGCGGCAAATTATGGAAGTGGATTATCGGGTTATCGATGGGGCGGTGAATTTAACTGGTTTAGCTACTCTTGTCAGTGGTGAAGGTCTTAAATACCTTGAAAATGGTCGCGCCCAATTCTACGCTTTAATTGTCTTTGCCGCAGTTTTGGGTTTAGTAATTGTCTATAGTCTGGTGTAGATTTTTAATCCGTTGACTAAAGATTTTTAGGGGGCGCAAAGCCCCTTTTTTCGGCTTTAAGTACCCCTTTTTAAGGGGAATTTAGGGGTAGCAAACTCTTATAGTCATATTTGGGTAAAGCGATCGCTTTTGATATACTCTTTAAAAATAGATGATAATTGAAATCGGTTTTGCTCCCTTTGAGTTAAATAACGTTGTTGCAAGGATTGTAAACCATTGATTAAATCACTGGCAGATAAATCTAGGTTATTTTTTAACTCCTCTCTAGATAAAGGTGGAAGTCCAGTAATTACAATTTCCTGAGGATCAAGAAAACAATCAGATGAGTTTAAAATTGCCTTTCCCGTTTTAGGCTTGATTAAGCCAATTGATTAAGTCAGCTTGACTCTCAAAGTCTAGCAATGCTTCTCCTAAGTCTTCTAATTTTTCTACTGAGAGTTTTTGGATAGTTTCGGTAATATGCGGGGGTAGTTCACCAAAACGTCGTTTAAGTAAGCGTAGCACTAGGTTGGCTTCTCCTTTTTGAAGTCCGATAGCTTCTCCTTGTTGAATAGCTTTTTCTCTATCTTGTTCGTATAAAGGGGCTAAACGCATAATAAATTTCCTCTCCTCTTGGGTTCTTTTGGGTAAGGCTTGCAAGTTTCTACTCAAATTGTATAATAATTTTAAGGCAGCTGATTTAAAGGGATGATTAGAAGATAATGCCTCTAATTCATCAATCGCTCTGGTTCTGGTTCCTCCTCTGCCTAGTAATCTTAACCAAAGGGTTTCAGGGGTTTCGGGTAATTGATGTAGGACAATAAGGGCTGTGGTTAATGCTGGAGGTAAAAAATAAATTCCTTCTCCCCAATCTGGGTTTAATTGAGCGGAAAAAGCAGTTATAATTCTTTGACTGGCAGTAGGAGTTAGTATCCATAGTCTAGGAATATTTTATGCTAATAAGGGTTGTTGGTGACGGTGAGCTTCTCTTTGTAATTGTTCCCGCACAGTAAACAGTTTAGATAAACAGGCAATAATGCCCTCAATCGTGACTGGATTGCGATAGGGTTCCAATAAACAAGGGGTTTGAGCTAATCGGCCTAATAAGCCTAATTCAGGCGGTATTTTGGGAGAAGTCGGCCGAAAATACACATCGATTTCTTGAGTTTCTGCCGTCACATCAAGGCTAGTTTTCACGTCACCGGAAGAAGAGAGAAAGGTTTCGAGGTAATTAGGGGTCGAGAAGGTCGTCACCGACCTCCCCTCCCATTCAGAACCGTGCGTGATACTTTCGCATCACACGGCTCCTAGTTTGACTGTTCCCCTGTTAAGGATACAACTTGACATCTTTTGGTTGTCCTTGATTAGGGGTCGAGAAGGTCGTCACCGACCTCCCCTCCCATTCAGAACCGTGCATGAGACTTTCACCTCACACGGCTCCTAGTTTGACTGTTCCCTTGTTAAGGATGCAGCTTGACTTCTTTTGGTTAACCTTGTATTATCTGGGTTGACTAGGTGTCAAACTAGATGATTTTAGGCTTCCATCAGATGCCGATTTATCATCGTGACAGTGGCGGTGTAGTAATTGAAGGTTCTTATATTCATCCTTTCCGCCTAAGCTTAGAGGGTGAATGTGGTCAACTTCAATTAAGTCCGATGGGGTGAAATACTGCCCACATCGGCTACACTTGCCTTGTTGCTTCTTAAGTAGTTTGGCTACTCTTGTCGGTGTGTCGATTGCTTGTCCTCGTCTGGTCGCCCAGTAAGTCCAATTTCCGTCGTAAGGTGAAGCTTCGGGGCGTACTAGGGTATGTCTGACAATTGGTGTCCAATTATGTTTCCATAGATAGAGACCGTCTTTGGTTTGAAATAGCCAAGATTCATGTCTTTCTTTCCCATTGTTGAGTTTAACTGTACCCGGTATAAAGTAGTTTCTCAGCTTTTCGTGGTTCGCTTTACCGCATCTTGATACTGTCCATGCCCTTAACATTAACCAGATTGTATGGTCTAGTTTTGTGAAGGTATCCATAGATACTACTCCTGAGTAGTAGTTAGCCCATCCTCTAATGATTGGGTTTAGGTGACTAATCAGGGCTGATTGAGGTGCTGTTTTGTGTTTTTTGATTACACCTTTAATCGCTTCTGTGTGGGTTTTAACTGCTTTTTGGCTGGGTTTGATGTGGGTTTTGTGACCAATTAATCGTTTTGCCCCATCTTTCCCAGATTTGTATTTTCCTACTGGATATTGCCTGATATTGAATCCTAGAAAGTCAAAACCGGGTTTTTCCATTTTCCCATTGTATTCAGTAGGTTTGAGTGTGTGACACACTCTGGTTTTTTCTGGTTTAATTTCTAATCCAATAGGCTTTAACCATTCAGAAATGGCAGTTTTGCACTGTTCAATGATTTCGAGTGATGGTGAAATTACTACAAAATCATCGGCGTATCTTATTAAAACAGCTTGAGTTTTATTACCCTTTCTAGGGAATAGTGTTTCAATCAATCTTGCCATTCCATCCAGTGCGATGTTGGCTAGTAGTGGACTTATTACCCCTCCTTGAGGTGTCCCTGTTTCTGTTTCTTCAAATACGCCGTTATCCAATACTCCTGCTTTGAGCCATTGTTTTATGTCTCTTTTCAGGGAACTTGGGCAATGAATTTTAGACAGTAAAGAGTCGTGATTAATTCGGTCAAAACATTTGGCAATATCAGCATCTAATACAAAGTAATTACTTTTATTAATGCTGAGGTATATCCTCGATATTGCATCATGGGCAGACCTTCCGGGTCGGAAACCATAGCTGGTTCCTTCCATTTTTGCTTCCCATTCTGGTTCAAGTGCCGATTTAACCACCGCTTGTCTGGCTCTGTCTTTGATGGTTGGTATTCCTAGTGGGCGTTTTTCATCCCTCCCGGGTTTAGGAATCCATACTCTTCTTAGCGGTTTTGCTTTGAGTGTTCCCTTGATTTCTTCGGTTAGATTTAGCCTTTGTTCTGGGGATATTGCTATCATTCCATCGACTCCTGCTGTTTTCTTTCCTTGATTATCTTGGGTTACTTTGCGAACTGCTAATAGACGAGCATAGTATGATTTCACCAATAGACGTTGCCACCTTCTAACCTTTGCATCCTGTCCCGATTTAGCCGCTTGGTATATCCTCTTTTGGAGCTTGAAAACGTATCTTTGGACTTTCGCCCAATTGATAGCTTTCCATACATTCGTAGTCTTAGTGGTTTTCGGTTTCCCGAATCCTTTACCTTCTCTCGATTTCGTCATATAGACTCCTACTAGACTCTATCCTTACAATCAAACCGTAACCCGTTAGCATATCCTGACTATTACTGTCGGGCGTTGGCTTTTGGTTACATCACACACCCTTAGAGGCTTGCGCTTACACTTATCGCTACTGGGTATTTCGACCGATACTCAGAGCCTAAAAGGGTTTATCACGTTCCGTTTATATGGGCGTTCCATCTTTAGATTTGTCCTCTCCACCGGGGTACTTTAAAGGTCTATGTAAGTGAATGTAATATTTCCTCACTATTCCCCTTATTCTTTTGAACGCAGTGTGTCAACCTATTTCACTGCTATACACTTACGATGGTTCACGTCAGACATTTGGCTCACGCCTAATCTTGGATGGTTGGCAGTGGTCTCGGTTTGGATGTTAGGTTACATCTAGGAGCCTTCCGTTCCCCGCTTCAGTCCCAGAGTTGTGATTTCTGAATCTGGGGGTGGCTATCGCCGTTACTCTCAGCTTTGTAACGATTTGTGATTAATTGTTACAAAGTGTATTGACCTTGAGTCCCCTTGCCTGATTTGGTATCGGGTGATACTAAACGTTGGGACATATAAACAGTTATAAGGTTGGTCTGGGTTGACCTCTTAGATTCAGTCGGGGGACTGAAGACCTTACTAGGCGGTTATTTCGGGCATTTCAGCCCTATTTCATGCCTAAACGTTTCGCACATCTAGATTAAATTTATCCCAAAGAAAGCGAGTCAAGACCTAAGTTATTCAATCGATGATCAGGGTTATTTTATCATTTTAAAAGCCTGATTGGAAAAATTGGCAGCATTGCAGCTTTAGTTACAGATTTTTCCTAGTTTTTGCGCTAAGACTGAAAGGTTAATCAGCAAAAAACGCGCTCGACGAATGAAACCGCAAATCATCGTCTGTGGATTAGGTCGCACGGGTTATAAAATCTTTTGTTTACTCAAACAACAATCTGCGGCAGTAGCGGCGATTAGCGATCGCCAAATGGTCTGCGAATACCAGTCTGATATTATTATCGGCGATCCCTGCTCTCCTAAAACTCTCCTGCAAGCTGGCCTTCCAGATGCAGAAACCCTAGTTTTGGCCATCGATAACGACGCACTCAATCTGGAAATTCTCACCCGCGCCAGGATAATTAACCCGAAAATTCGGATAGTTAACCGACTATTTAACGAAACTTTGGGAGAAAGACTCGATCAAACCCTCCCTGCTCACGTTAGCATGAGCGTTGCTTCCCTAGCAGCCCCGATCTTTTCCTTTGCTGCCCTTGGTAATAAAGCTATCGGTCAATTACAGCTATTCGATCGCCTTTGGCCAATTCAAGAGATAATTATTGAGGAAAATCATCCTTGGTGGGGATTACCCCTTTACGAACTTTGGGACGATCCGGCCCGGATGTTAATCTATTATCTCCCCGCTCACGACGAAATCGATCTGGTTTCCGCAGTTCTTTCGGGCAAAAAACTCCAAACTGGCGATCATCTCATTATCGGCAATAAACCGACAATTAGAGCAAAACAGCGTTTTAAACTGCAAAAGTGGCTGAGAAATCTACTCAATCTCCGTCCCTATCAGCACTATGTCCAACCAGTAATTCTTGTCACCCTTTCCCTCCTGGGGATGATTTCCCTTGCTACCGTTACCTATCTCAGCGTTAATCAAAAAATTTCCCTCGTCGATTCCCTCTATTTCTCGGTCGGGATGATTACCGGCGCCGGAGGTAACGAAAAAGTGGCCGAATCTACCCCCGATAGTATCAAAATTTTTACCGAAATTTTGGGTTAAAGCCCCGTCCTTTTAGGACGGCTTTTTAAACTATATCTTGTTAACTTAACTTTTATTGTGCTATACTGATTTTGTCTAAGTCCCCCCTGCGTAAAATGTTTGTCTTAGAGTTTAAAG
>NZ_JAPZSO010000101.1:0-3076 GCF_027531715.1 Microcystis sp. LE19-8.1F
GGCTTGTAAACAGGCCTGATAGAATGATGGTAACATATTGAAATTTTGGGTGGTTGTCTCAACCACTCTATTTCTTTTGGGTTCATTTGGCTAGAGTCTTTATCTTGATTACCTTTGAACCCCTTTGTCACCCCTTGAGGGTACAGAGTTATCTTCTAATAAAGGTTTGGTGGTGGGTTCACCGAACGAATCGGAAGAATTGCCCCGAAGCAGTTCGTCAAAATTAACCACGATACCTGACACCTTGCAAGGAGAAGCGTTAAGTGACAAGCAGCGATCTCATTCACAAGAATCCTCTATCTCGATTACCTCTAATTCTTTCTTAGGGGAAAGTGAGTCACCGATTTTCTTAGGGGAAAATTTAGGAGATCGCACTTCTGAGATTTCCCCTAAGAAAAAAACGGTCAACCCCGTCACATCTTCAGAGATTTTCTTAGGGGAAAATTTAGGACAGAACGATCGCACCTCTGAAATTTCCCCTAAGAAAAATCCGAGCGGTTCCCTATATGCCTTTATCCAAGACAAGAAGGATAAACACGGTAACGTGAAAACTTATCCAAAGGTTGAGGGCGATCGTTCAACTGGCAATCCCGATCATTGGTTTTGGGCTTACTGTTGGGACGAGAAGGTTAACGGCAGATGGAAAACCTTCAAACGGTCAGTCCCCCGTGAGAAGCTGTCAAAGGTGCGAATGGCGATCGATGCTAATCAACCTGTTTCAGAAATCCTGAAAATCATTGGTTAAGGTTCCGTCCCCTGTCAAAACTCTCTACTAATCTGACAGTTACTGGAAATCTATGCCATTCTTCAACTGTAAAACCCTCGGAAGTTTCTTCTGGAAATCTGACAGACATTTCTTCCCAAGCCGCTTCGGGACTTTCGGCTTCTATGTAATATCCTTGTCTGACCGTCAGATCGTCGTGGCCGAGGCATTCATGGCTATAGAGGGAATTGCGCGTACATCTATATTCTTTCATGACATTTTTTCTTTTAAAAAGCTATTGGATACTCGATGGACGGTTTCCATCCTTTTCCCGTTGCAACTCCTAAGAGTCTCTGCACTTCATTATAATTGTTCTGGAGAAATCGCTGTCTGCCCATCTTGTTGGTTCCCGTTTGGGCGATTAGAGTTTCCCTTAAAGGATGATGACTATCGATCAGGAACTCATTGCGAACTTGCAAGCGTTCTAGATATTTAAGATTTGGTAAGCGATCGAATTTACCATTTTCCCCCCGATTACATTTGTGACAGGAAAGAACGAGATTCCAGACTCCATCTATCCCCTCGATATAATCGTTGAGAGAACGGGGGAAAAAATGATCAACATCAGCTAGGTTATCCGAGTTATCGACTATCGACACGGGCGTAAAACAATAAAAACATTTTCCCTTCTGATAACCGTCAATGGCGTGACGACAAGAGGTAATATTGATTCTTCGTTTTGATGAAGAATCAATATTATAATTACCTAATGTAAATAATTTTCCATCTAAGGGATCATGTTCGATAATCCTGCGATTAACACTTAATAGCCAAGAGGTTTCTACCAACCGCCACCTAGCTTCTATCTCTCGCTCTAAATTATCTAACTCTTGTTTTTCTACTAATTTTAATAAATCGTCAGTTAAAATAATCCGCTTTTTTATTTTCCATTGACTTCGATCGAAGAAAGGCTGATTAATTTCTCCTGTGGGCAAATTATGAAAGGCATCGATGACATTCTCGAATCCCAGTCTTACCGTCGCATCGATTAGTAAAGCCTGATCGATTTGCCCTAGATTGAATTGGCGGCAAATATCCAAAAATTGACTGGAACGAGAAGTGGTTTGTTTATCGCTGATCTGCAAGTGCCTTACTATCTGCATCCCATAAGGAATAGCTAAATTCTCTAATTTTATTTCTGTTTTTCCTTCCCGCGCTATCTTTAATAATGCTTTGGCTAGAGCGAATTTATAGCAGGCTACATTACGCCCGAATAGAATAATCGCCCGCCAGTAGTCTTCGCTCGTCGGATTGATTTCCAGAAATTTCATTTTAATTCTTGCTTTTACTTCGTTTACGAAGTAAAATAATTAGAATAAAGCAATCGTTGCTAACTTGCCAGAAAGAACGATCGCCGTCCCTAGTAGAAAGGAACTAACATTATGAAAGCACAAATTTACATCAATCGTCATGTGGTCAACGCCAATAAGAAGGCGACTAACGAAAAGGGCGTAATCGTGGATAATGCGGCGATCGCTATTCGTACCTATCTCGGCTCCGTGTATGCGAAGGAAGTTGAATTTACTAAGGGGGGAAAACTGATACAAGATGCCAGCAATGCCCGCTGTTCGGGTGCGACGATCTGGATAGAAGCCGAATTTGAAAGCCTTCTCATCAATGGTCTGAAGGCTGACCGAGCGATGTTCGATTAAATTTTCATAGGGGCAGCGGGGAGTTTTTCTTAACGTTTAATCGCTATTCCTTAAACAATCAGGAGGAAAAAATGTACGAGTTCGCTTATTGTTTCTGCATCGATGGCCGGGTGCAATGGTCGGCAGAAACGGCTCAAAGTCTGGAGTGCCGACTGGAAGGAACGTTAGAGGAGCATGACTTCTTGCAGGTGGTGGAGTTTATTGAAACCGCACGACCAGGGGAGTTTATCACCATGAACGACGGCACGCTGATTTTGCGAAGTTCTTCCCCGTCGATCGCCCCATCCCGTTCCCCGTTTCTTGCTCGATCTTCTTGACGAGGT
The DNA here is from genome assembly GCF_027531715.1 of Microcystis sp. LE19-8.1F. NCBI lineage: Bacteria > Bacillati > Cyanobacteriota > Cyanophyceae > Chroococcales > Microcystaceae > Microcystis > Microcystis sp. LE19-8.1F. Next base: position 2,739 of record NZ_JAPZSO010000101.1, read on the forward strand.
AGGATTGCTAGAGGCAGAAAGTGGAATTCAACAAGGGTGGTGTACACTAAGCCATGAGAACGAGAGGAACCCGACGAATTACTAGCTAAGGAAGAAATGAAGCGAGACTAAACCTGTTTATGTATTGTCTATTACACAGAGGAAAATCGAATGTTACCGAAAGATTTCGAGCTTAAAAAAGGGGTTCAGGTATGGGCAGTCTAAGTACAGGACAAAAAGCTTGAAAAGTAGGCGGGAGTAGGGTTTTATGAGAAATAGCACTAATCTCGAAAACCCTATGAATCAGTATAGCGCCTTAAAGCAAGCCCTTCAACCCCATCTAGGATGGCATGGTGCCA
>NZ_JAPZSO010000060.1:0-5344 GCF_027531715.1 Microcystis sp. LE19-8.1F
CTTATCAATAGTCTCGATGAAAGACTCTCCCAAACCTCCGATAAAATTCTCACTGCTTCCCATGGGATTGAGCGCTCTAGTAATAATCCAGAGGTGACTAATGCTAACTTGTCTCAGTTAATTGATACAGTGACAGAGCAACTTACTCAAGTCAAGGAAAGCTTACAGTCTGAGTTAAACCTTTTAAGCAATAACTTAAGGACGGTAGTTGATGATAAATTAACTAAGAACTCAGAACAATTAAAAGCAGTTTCCCAATCTATTGAGAAAACAGCCAATCAATTTGGCAGCCTTAAATCAGATTTTTCTCAAGTAATTAATTCAGTGAACACCAACACCAGTCAATTAACTGCTAACTTAGAATCTTTGCGAGATAAGTTAGAGAAAGTTATCGCTAAGGAAAATAAATCGAATCAGAAAATGATTGAACACATCTATGGAGAAATTCAAAAATGTTTAGCAGAACTGGAGAAAATTAACGATATGCGTTCTGACTTTTCTAACTTAAAGGATGAGATAGAAGAACTTTTTGAGACAATCCCTAATCCTGCTCAAAAAAATGTTCAGGATGACATTTATAAGTTAAATAAGAAGTTGGAAGAACTTAAAAAACTTTTTGAGACAATCCCTAATCCTACTAAAAAAGATGTTCAGTCTGACTTTTCTAACTTAAAGGATAAGATAGAAAAACTTTGTGAGACAATCCCTAATCCTCCTCAAAAAGATGTTCTGGATGACATTAACACCCTATTTGAATAACTTCACCAACATATAAGTAACTATGTCTAGACGTACCTACTACCGGGATGAAGATAAATCGGTGGATGTTTATCCCGCATTTACCGATTTAATGTCCAATGCTTTCATGATTCTGAGTTTATTTCTCCTCTTGGCACTTTTTCAGTCCTATAATCTCATCAGCAAACTGGAGGAAGCTAACCGAAAACTGCAAACAGCAACCCCGATAGTTATCGATGAAAAATCAGGAAAATTCAAATTTCAGTCGGGAAGTGCTGAATTAAACCCCGCTTTAAAAACCTATATTCGTCAGCGCATTATTCCCGCTATCGAAACCATTACCAAAGACAGAGAAATCGACTTTATTCAAGTAATTGGACACACCGACGGACAGGGAATACAAAAGACAAGTAATCTCGATAAAAATATCGAATCGGTTGCCAGCAGAAAACAATCTGTTAAAATGCTAGTACCCGGTTCTAACACTGATTTAGGATTAATGCGCGCTTTAGCAGTAGTGCAAGAAATCGAAAACACCGGTAAACTCAAAAACGTCAAATTTCGAGCTTTTTCCGCAGGACAGTTATACCTCCCATCGGGTAACTTAGCTGCGGTTAATCGTGACGCAGATGCAAGCAGACGCAGAATTGAAATCCGTTTTATTCCCCCCGGTAAAAAACAATGATTTATTCTATTTCTTCCACGGAATAATTAACCGTTTCTAGGGTGACATCCTCGTATAAATCCCGAAAAGATGCCGTCAGATTAATACTCTGCAAACTAAAACTTTCTTCCTGATAGGTTTGCAGAATCCATAAACCCTGTTCACCCCGTCGAAAAGTTTCCACTCGTTGGTGTTTACTATTGACTAAGACATATTCCTCTAAACTTTCTAGAGTTTGATAATCATTAAATTTATCACCCCTGTCAAAAGCTTCTGTGGAATCGGAGAGAACTTCGATAATCAATTTAGGAAACCTTTTGTAGGTAGCGGTTTCTCTATCTCTGTCATCGCAGGTGACAATAATATCGGGATAATAAAAGTGATTGCGCTTCTCTAATCTGACTTTCAAATCGGCAAAATAAACCCGACAATCGGAACCCCGCAAATGATTACGAATAATTGTGTATATATTCCCCGAAACAATATTATGAGTATCCGTCGTCCCTGCCATGGCGTAAATTTGCCCATCGATATACTCGTGTTTAATGGGACTTTTTTCTTCAAACTGAAGATATTCTTCTGGAGTGAGATTATTATAGTTAGATAGAGCAATCATCGTTTTTTCTCCTAATCACAACTTTATTAAGTACCTAAGCAGGTAGGTGTTAAAAATTGTCGGCACCCCCCTTATTAAGGGGTAGGGTTGATTCATAGTAGGGTTGATTCATAGTAGGGTTGATTTATAGTAGGGTTGATTCATAGTAGGGTTGATTCATGAATCAACCCTACTAGGGGTGGGGGGGATCAGAGGCAAAATCTATCTTCTATTTAATTAGAACCACTTACCTAAGCAAAATTAATTATACATCTAAACCGTTAGCTTTTTCCGTAATCAGTAAGCAGTATTAAGTAACAGTACATTCCCTGATTACCGTTCACTGTTCACCGATAACCGAAAAGTCTCCACTCTCCGAGTCTCAACTAGGAAATTAACTTTGCAGGACAGATACCTGTTGAAATACTGTCTAGGAGAACCAGCAAAAAGAGCCTCGAATGGTTAATCTATATGTTATTACCCTTGTAACTCTCTATAACTACTGCTATGACAACCCTAATTGACTATTCAAATATTCAATCTTTACCCGAAGTTTGGTCAATAGTTGCCCAGCGTTTCCCCAATATTATCGCCCTGCACGATCCCCACAGTAAACCAGAAGTAATTCTCACCTATCGGGAACTTTATCAACAAATTCAGCAATTTGCCGCCGCTTTACAAGCATTAGGAGTCACAGAAACCGAAAATGTCGCTTTATTTGCCGATAATAGTCCCCGGTGGTTTATTGCCGACCAAGGTTCCATGGCAGCCGGGGCCGCCAACGCGGTACGATCTGCTCAAGCAGATGCAGAGGAATTAGCCTACATTCTGGCCGATAGTGACAGTCAGACGCTGATTGTGGAAAATAACAAAACTTTAGGCAAATTGCTGGCAAAAATCCCTGAATTGCCCCTAAAATTAATCGTGCTGCTCACCGACGAAGACCCCGCTACTGGGGCGATTTCCGTGCAGACCTTAAATTTCAAGCAACTAATGGCGATCGGGGCTGAGAACACCCTTAAACCCATCACCAAGAGCGAAAATGATCTGGCTACCCTCATCTACACATCGGGAACGACGGGACAACCCAAAGGGGTGATGTTAAGTCACGGTAATCTCCTGCATCAGGTACGCAACTTAAATGCTATCTTTCAACCGGATCCCGGCGATCGAGTTTTAAGTATACTACCCTCATGGCACTCCTACGAGCGCAGTTGTGAGTATTTCAGTCTAGCTCAAGGTTGCACCCAGATTTACACCAGTATTCGCACTTTTAAGCAGGATTTAAAGCAATTTAGTCCGCAATTAATGGTGGGAGTTCCCCGTCTTTGGGAATCTCTTTACGAGGGTATCCAAAAGCAATTTAGCGAACAATCGGCCACAAAACAGAAATTAGTGCGATTTTTGCTAGAAAAGTCGGAAAATTACGTTATTGCTAAACGTATCGCTGATAATCTCAGTCTAGATCATCTTCACGCTTCCCCCGGAGAAAGACTAAAAGCAAGAATTCAATCCCTCTTACTCTATCCCCTCCATGCCATCGGTGATAAGCTAGTTTATGGCAAAATTCGCCAAGCAGTGGGAAATAAAGTTAAAATCTTGGTTAGTGGCGGTGGTTCCTTAGCCAGACATCTAGATACTTTCTATGAGATTGCGGGAATCCCGATTTTAGTTGGTTATGGACTGACAGAAACTTCTCCCGTCGCTACCGTCCGTCGTATCGATCATAACCTGCGCGGGTCTGCCGGTCGTCCCGTCTTTCAGACAGAAATCTGTATTGTCGATTTACACAGCAAAGAAGTCTTACCCACAGAAAAACACGGTTTAGTCTTGATTCGTGGTCCGCAGGTGATGCAGGGATACTATAAAAAACCCGAAGCAACCGAAAAAGCGATTTCTCCCGATGGTTGGTTTGATAGCGGTGATATTGGTTGGTTAACCGCTGCCGGGGATTTAGTTTTAACCGGACGGGCCAAAGATACAATTGTTTTGAGCAATGGTGAAAATATTGAACCGCAACCGATTGAAGATGCTTGTTTACGCAGTCCCTTTATCTCCCAAATTATGCTAGTGGGACAGGATCAAAAAGCTTTGGGGGCTTTGATCGTGCCTAATCTTGATATACTGGCCAATTGGGCCCAAGAACAGAAACTATCCTTAAATTTACCCGATTCTCACAGCGATCGCTCAACGATTCTTTCTAGCGATCTCTACAGCAAAAAAGTCTTAGATATCTACCAACAAGAATTAAAGCGCGAGGTAAGAAATCGGCCCGGTTATCGTGCCGATGACCAGATTAAAACCTTTGAGTTAATTTTAGAGCCTTTTTCCCAAGAAAACGGCATGATGACCCAAACTTTAAAGATTAAACGACCGGTAGTAACGCAACGCTATCGCGATATGATTAACGAGATGTTTGCCAAGTAAATATTTCTGGCAAATATTCTTTAACCCCTTGACAAAAAGACCTTTTTAGGATAAGCAAATCATGGATGACGCACAAACCAGTTTATTACTGAAGCGCCCGGTGACAATTAAAGTCATCGTGACTCCGCGCTGGAAAGAAGAAGCACAACAGCAATTACAAGCACAAATGGTTCAAATTGATGCACAAATTCAACAATTAGAAAGCCAAGGCCAAAGAGCGATCGCCGAAATTCAGCGCCAGAGTCTGATCCCCTTACCCCCCGCGGCTGCCCAACAGATTGATAATATTCAAATCCAAGTCAATCAACAGAAAAGTGAGTTTCTCGAACAAAAAAACCAGTATCTGCAACAATTGCAACAGGTACAACTCTTGGAACTCAATCAAGAAGTCGCCCAAGCACAACTAGAAAGCTTTTTCCGCGTCGAAAAAGGCGATAACTTAGTGGCAAAAATGAATGTGGAACTCGTCCTTAGAGATGGCATCGTCGAAGAGATTCGCGGCGAAATTTAAAGCTAGGGTGAGCAGTTACCCTTCGCTGTCAACTTAACCGTTAAAATCGGCAATAGCAAGGGTTTTTATCCCTTGCTAACCGAGAAAACCGCCCCTAGCTCACATCACCCCTGACAGGACTTGATCAGACCTGAAAAATATATTAAGATTCTTTATCGATCGCCCGGACAAACTCGCCTATATTGTTGTATAACTTCATCGAAAATTTGCGTCTGAAACCCCGCCGTTCTAGGTTGGCTTTACTGTTAAATACTAGCGCATTTACACGATATATGCTAAAATGTGAGACATGGAAAAAGCCTATTCGTTTCGATTTTACCCAACACCAGAACAAGAGTCGCTATTGCGGCGCACATTGGGCTGTGTAAGATTAGTTTACAACAAAGCTCTCCACGAACGAACACAAGCT
>NZ_JAPZSO010000056.1:0-6766 GCF_027531715.1 Microcystis sp. LE19-8.1F
TAGGGCATACGGGAACTTTCGGGCTAGATCCGATAAACGCTTGGGGAGAGAATACCTCTACTTTTTCAGAAGCGATTCTGTCTAAGCAAGTAATCTCTTTGAACCAAGAATCCCCGTCGCTTTAGCGCGGGGAGTGTCAAACCATCCACTTAGGGCTGATGGGTTAATCTATTCTCAATAAGCCCTGCTTGTTACTGTGACTAATCACATTAACGATAACCTATCATGTCTGAGATCTATCGTCTTGCCCAAGGCCATTTAAACCTATTGGAAACCTGTCCACCGAGGTTTCAAAAAGTCTATCTAGAGCAACTTAACACACCGGCTGATCCCGGGCAATTGCAGCGGCAAGAATGGGGCAGTCAGTTTCACCTATTATTACAGCAGCGGGAATTAGGGCTGCCGATCGCGTCTCTGTTACGGGAAAATGAACAGTTAGAACATTGTTTAACAGCCCTATTAAAGGCTGCCCCGGCAATTGCCCAAAATCCAGGAGAAACCAATCGAGAAGCGGAACATTGTCGCAGTTTAACTGTGGGTAATTATTTATTAACGGTTATCTATGATTTAATTTTATTAGAGAGCGATCGAGCGGTAATTTTTGACTGGAAAACCTACTTAAAACCGATCGATGCCGACAAACTAGCCAAAAATTGGCAGACGAGACTTTACCTGTATGTGTTGGCAGAAACTTCTGCTTATCCTCTGGATAGTTTATCGATGACCTATTGGTTTGTGCAGTTACCCCACAGCCCCGAACAAATTACTTTTAACTATAATCAGAAACTACACCAACAGACAGGGCGCGATTTACGCCGTTTATTGAAGGCTCTCGATCGCTATCTATCAGCATACCAAAATGATTTAGTTAATTTTCCCCATCGTCCCGATTGTCAGCTTCATTGTCCCTATTATCTTAGACAGGAGCGATCGGGCCAAATAGAGTTACCCTCGATCGATGATATCCCTGAAATCAATCCTTTTGTCTAATTATTGCCAATTTCGTCAGAACTCAGAATTCTGAATTCTGAAGATTATTGTTATTTATTCTCCCTTCTCCCCTCTCCCCACTTCCCCACTTCCTAATCCATACTTTGTGCTTTTTGTCAAAAAAACTTTTTCTTTGCAATAAAACTACACAAAAAAAAGATCATCGTTGTGGGTGAAATTGACTAATTTACCTGTCTTAACTAGGATCACCTTGTAGGTGTGGCAAGGGTTTCAACCATTGCTGTCCAAAAAAGCACAAAACAACCCACTATGAAATTGTATCAAATCGCTGTAACCATTGTAACATCGTTGTTAAATAAAAATCTTTCTCAATTAATTCTTAAGAATTTATAAATATTGCGAAATATTAATTTAAATATTCTCAAGTTTTTGGAGTTAATAGATAATTTTTGATTATCCTTGACCAACATTGGGTTAGAAGTCAGTATTCTCCGAGTCGGGAGACAGTATTCAGGAGATAGGAGACAGGTTTTAGGTGTTGGGGTGTTGGGGTGTTGGGGTTTTGGTTCAATTTCCCCACTTCCCCACCTCCCCAATTCATAATTCATAATTCCCACTTCCCACTTCCCACACCCCACTTCCCCCCACCCCATTCTCGACAATTCTCCCTCTCCGCCGCGTTAACCATGGTCGATAATAATAAAAGACAGATCGATCGCTTGCGCTCATGACCGGCAACCACTACCAAACCTTAGAAATCAGCCATAAATCGACCCCTGACGAGATTAAACAGGCCTATCGGCGTTTAGCCAGACAATTCCATCCCGACAGTCAAAACGATAGTGCCAGTCACGATAAAATCGTCGCTATTAACGCCGCCTACGAGATTTTAAGCGATCCGAGACTAAGAAAAGACTACGATAACCAACTAATCGGCAATTCTCCCCGCAGCCAACGTACTGCCACCGCTCAAGCAAATTACCATCGTTACAAAGAAGCGGTCAAGGAAGACGAGGTCTTGGTCAAACAGTGGTACAACCAGACCTATAGCCCGATTAATCGTCTGATTGGTCAAATTATCCGGCCTCTCAAACGTCAGATCGATCACCTCTCCGCCGATCCCTTCGATGATCAGTTAATGGCTGTTTTTCAAGACTATCTAGAAACCTGTCGCCAAAATCTCGATCGAGCCAAAACCCTCTTTTCTCAACGGCCCAACCCTGCCAAAATGGCCAAAGTGGCCGCTTCTCTTTACTACTGTCTCAATCATCTCACTGATGGACTAGAAGAATTAGAAACCTTTACCCTTAACTACGATGATCGCTCTCTCCACACCGGTCAAGAAATGTTTCGCATAGCCCAGGGTTTACAGGTGGAAGCTAAACAGATAGCCAGTCAGTGCCAAAATTAAATCTCTAGCCATGGGCAAAAAAAAAGACGAAAATAGATCAAGACCAAATTTACCCAATCCCTAGCTTAACCCCGATGAGAGACAAACAATCAGAAATTACCAATATATCCACCACTAGAGATTCTGATCTTTATTCCTTGCCTCCAGCCGTCCAACGGGCTGCTAATATCCTTTTACGTCAGGGAAGAATCGGTTTTTGGACGCAGATTGTCCTAGGCGTGATTTCAGGGGTTTTATTACTCATTGCTACCGCTAGTTTATTAGGGACGAGACAACGCACTTCTGGCATTGAAATCGGTGTTTTATGTGCCATTGGTGGGGCTGGTTTCTTGGTGGTCGCCATTTTCTTTTCTTCTCGTTACATGAAAATTGCCCGTCAAATGTTGAGGGGTGATCAAGATAGTCGCCCGAAAAAATCCGATACTATTCAGTTAATCCGTCAGGGTTTAATCGCTAATATTATCGGGATGTTTTTAACGATTTTGGGGGCGCAAGCGTTAGCGGGAATCGTCTTAATTAAATCCCTCAATGTTCCCCAAGGTACTTTTAATGTTGCCTCTAACCCCAGTCAATTTGTTAATTCTGTTGACCTGTTAATTGTGCAGGCCAATACTAATACAATTCTCGCTCACTTTACCGGTATCGTTACTTCTTTGTGGCTTCTTAATCGTATTACTTCTAAATAAATATGGCCATGCAACGCACCCGTTTAAGTACGCTGGCTAATGTCACCAGCAGTCGATTTAATAGCTTTTTTAGTAATCCTTGGCGGCGGATTTCCCTACAGATAATTTGTGTTTTATTTGGAATTTTTTCTGGTCAAGCAATTGTCACCACTGCCGGCCAAACTGCCCAATGGGATGTCACCGCTGCCGGTTTATTGCTGCTGTTTACGGAGACGATTAGCCGGATTGTTTACCGAAAAAGTTCTCAGGCTAAACCCGCACCGATTCTGCGAGAATCTTTCAATTTACTAAAAATTGGTATCACCTATAGTTTATTTCTAGAAGCCTTTAAAATTGGCTCTTAAATGTTTAATGATCGCTGCCGTTTTCCTGTACCAGTCCTAACTGTTATTTTTGTGCTATTTCTAACAGCACTTTTCTTACATTTCATCGGGGTTAATTCCAAGCAATCTCAGCCTTTCGGCCAGCCGTGTCGCTCTTTGTTCAGCCTCTTGTTTAGCCAGCCGTTCTCGAGCAGCGCTCGCCTCAGCCTGGTTCGCTCTTTCCTCCGCCGTTAGATAGCGATTTCCTGACTGGTCATACCAGTATAACCATTCCCGATACCAAGCAATATGTTCTCCTTTTTCATAACCCAGCGCCAAGCCAATTTCAGGCAACCAAACTCGATTATTCTCACTTTCTAGAAGTTCATATTTCCCTGAGATTAATTTATATACCTCTAATCTTTGTCGGTTTTTAAATCTTCCCCTTCTGCCACTCAAAGGATTGTAAATTACATAATACAGAATCCCCAGGTTTTGGTAATTTAAGAATTTTTCCTCATACTCACTATTATATTTCTCGGAAATTACCTCTAAAAACAAAATCGGCAAGATATACTTTTCTCCCCACAAAACATAGCTTAACCGACCTCTTTCTCCTGTATCATGGTTGACTCCAACTGCTAAGAAACCATCGGGGACAAAAGCTGATTCGTCTGGATTATAATAAACAGCCATATCTACCCCAAAATACCAATCATCTCGACCAGACCAAATTAAAGCTAATAAACTTAGCAGTAGGTTGGGCATATCATTCTGTAACTGATTGTCCACTGGAGTTTCGTCGGAAGAGGGCAATTCTTCGGCGCTGGGAAGAGGGCGATTTTTGTTATAGGTGAGGTTAACCATAGCTCCCGCAAGCGTGGTGTTTGATTACTGCTAATTCTAACGGAGAATCTTGTGCCTTGCTTTTTGCCTCATCTCCACAAGCAATTTAAATGCGCGGGCATAGCTTATCCAAAAAGGTTTTTAGATTTATTCAGCCAGCCCAATTTTAATGATCGCTGCCGTTTTCCTGTACCGATCCTAACTGTTGACGCACATCATCGATCGCTAGATTTAACTGGGCAATTTTATCTTCTAAACTGCGGCGGGCCATTTCCATGCCTTCCTCTGGAGTCAAGCGCCCATTGCGGATGCCCTCCAAAAAAGACTGATTGTCAGCAGCTGCTAAACTGCGACGGCTGCGATTAGCCAACACTGTCCCCAAAACACCGCCCACTAAACCACCGACAATCGCACCGGCTAAAAAACCGCCCGTAAACCCATCTCGCTGACTCATAATCCCTTTTTCTCCTAATAGGTTCCAAAAGCTCGATCGCCGGCATCGCCCAACCCCGGCACGATATAACCGCGGCTATTTAATCCTTCATCGATAATAGCCGTATAGATGTTCAAGCTGGGATAATTTTGACTCAATTTCTGTAAAGCCGGCGGGGCAGCCACGACAGAAATCAGGCGAATCAGGGCAGGATCAACGCCTCTGCCGGTAATTTCTGCCATTGCCATTGAAATTGATCCCCCCGTGGCTAACATCGGTTCAAGAATTAAGACTCTCGTGGCTGGATCAAAACTGGCCGGTAATTTATTTAAATAACAACTCACCTCTAGGGTTTCCTCATTTCTGGCTAAACCGAGGTGATAGGTACTAGCTAGGGGTAAAAGGCTTTGGGCCCCTTCCAACAGGGCTAATCCTGCCCGTAAAATCGGGACTACGGCGATCGGTACCCTAGGATCGATAAAAGTAGCCGGACATTCCGCTAGAGGGGTTTTAACGCTAGTTTCCAGGGTCGGCAACCATTGCCGCGCCGCTTCGTAGGTTAACCAGCGGCCTAGTTCCGTCATCGCTGTTTTAAACAGTACCGAGGGGGTATTTTGATCCCGTGCGATCGCCAACCAATGCTTAACCAGAGGATGTTCGGGAACATAGACGCGCAGTTGTAAAACCATGAAAACACTAGAACTCGATCGAGGGCTAAACTTTATCTTAAGCGAAAAAGCCTTCAGTAATCAGTGATCAGTAATCAGTAATCAGTGATCAGTAATCAGCTTTTTTCTCCCTATCTCCCCATCCCCTAACCCCACTTACCACTCCCCACTTCCCGCTTCCCAACCCCCAAAACAGAGGTTAAAATAAAAGCAAGCCAGAAGCTTGCGAGCGGCTTCTGACTTGGGTAATTTTAACGACGACGGGTTCTTTGTCGTCTCCGGGCTACTGCTTTACGCTTTCTCTTTTCTTGAGGGGTTTCAAAAAATTGATGCTTTTTGATATCCGCATAAATTCCCGCTTTCGCTACCTGTCGCTTAAAACGACGCAGGGCTGATTCGATCGCCTCGTTCTGACCAACTACCACTTGGGTCATTAACCTAATTCACCTCCTGTAATCGCTCTCTGCCTAAAAAATGCCAACTTCTCATTATAGCACAATCTAGGGTAAAAAGCGATCCAAGGCGGCCTTTAATTCTTCTATTTCTGTCTCGATACTACCTTCTTGGGCAGCCCGGGCAATACATTCGCTCAGATGTTCGTCGAGGATCATTCTGGCCACACGATCAATCGCCCCGCGAATAGCGGCAATTTGCATCAAAACTTCGGGACAGGGACGATTTTCCGATACCATCGTCTTGATGCCGCGAATATGTCCTTCGATCCGCGAGAGACGGTTAATAATTTGCTTCAGGGAAGCTTCGCTATGGACGTGGGGGGTCCCTTTTGACTCGTGGTCATGGCCCGTCTCGTCGTGGTTGTGAAGGGGGTCGAAAGGGGTAATTTGATTAGTCAAGGGCTTACTGTCAATTCAGTTATACTCTCTAGTGTGCCACAGTTGCGGACCCCGGCCCCTGGGATGGTTTTGTCCGGTTTAAATTTGCGTTCAGGGGTCTTCCCTTTGCCAATCGGGGCAATTTTCCTCTTGATTCCAACCGGAGGGATGAAATCCACAAATTAGACGCTGACGGGTTTCTCGACTCTGACCGTAGGATTGGCCGTGGTAGTGACGACAACCGATGCAGGTTTGGGGACGGGAGGAAGGCACTTGATTAAAACCAAGTTGCGATCGCAAAATCTGACACCGCGATTGATAATTGTGCCAGTTTTTGTAAATCGCTCTTTGTCGGATAAAATTAGCCCTATTCATGATGATCAGTGATACTAAATCCTGTTTAAAAGGTATAGTAAAGTGGGGAGAAGGGAGAGGGGTGTGGGGAGAAAAAAGCCGAAGTCTGATAACTGATCACTGATAACTGAAATAACCTACTAAGTAGTCGTGCAAAATTAATTTCCTAGTCGAGACAGGAGACGGTCGTCAGGAGACGGTCGTCAGGAGACGGGAGACGGGAGACGGGAGACGGGAGACGGGAGACAGCTATTAGGGATCGGATTTGAGTTTTCAGTTCAC
>NZ_JAPZSO010000256.1:0-1671 GCF_027531715.1 Microcystis sp. LE19-8.1F
GGTCGGACTGACCGTATTAGAAAACCCTTGCGGAGGCGGTCTGGCGGGGGTCGTTCAGTTAAATCTGTTCGATCTAGTCAAGAGCCTATGAATCAAGAATCCCTTGCTACACCGCGCGAGCGGTTAGCGGGGGAGTGTCAACTCGACGGCATCTGTCAGGAGTCCACTCGCTTGAAACCCTACGCCCAAAATTTTCTGGCCGAACTATACGGGGTTTTACCGACGCAAGTGCGGATCGTCGGCAATATTATGCCCTATTCCACCACTAATCGCGCCTTAACCGATTCCGAGCGCCCTCTAGCCGGTTTCTGGCAATGGGTGGAAACAAACGGTCAGAAAGGGCATAACGGTGTAATGGCTTTAATCAATCTGCGGAATTTATTTAAGATCGTGGTTTCGGCCGATGATCGCTACGGACCAATTTTTAATCAGGGTTCGGCGGGAGTGATTCTTGAGGCATTACTACACAATGATTATCCCTTGGCCAGTAAGATACCAATTACTTTTATCGGTTATAGTGGCGGCGCTCAGGTTTCCTTGGGTGCAATTATCTATCTCAAAAAATTCTTGAAAGTACCGATCGAAATGATTTCTCTAGGGGGTGTTTTTAGCGGCAATGTCGGTTTTTTGCAGTTGGATCGGTTCTATCATTTAGTCGGTGAACGGGATACGGTAGAACCGATCGGCTGGACGATTTTTCCCGAACGCTGGCCGATCGCTTGGTTGTCCTACTGGAATCAAGCCCGTCGTCTCGGCATTATCAAGATTATCTTCCTGGGGCCGACCCATCATAACGGGGTTATGGGTTATATGGACGGTGAAAGAACCCTGGCCGATGGTCGCACCTGTCGCCAGCAAACCGTGGACACTGTGGCTAAATTAATCTCTTTTCCTTAGCTGCTCTCAAAGTTCCCCGGAAAGATTTAGACTGACTGATCATGACTATTTGCCACTGGTTCGGGGCTATCCTCGCCAATCCAGGCCCAATACTTCTCGATTAAGCCCAAAAGAGTTTAATCTCATAGATTCTGAAAGACCGCCAGTCGCAGTAGGAGACTCTTCTCCTACTGCCTGCAAACTTAAATGATCTCTCAATCTAGATCACTACCACTGGTGTAGCGACAGCAATGTTGTAACCACTCAGTTGAATGATCGCATCACTAGCGGCTTGGAAACCAGCCACTCCATTGTTGAGAGCGATAAAAGTACCACTTTGACCTGTCACTTTAAAGGCCGCCGCAGTGTTAGCAGCAAAGGCCGCATTAGTCAAGACCAACTGAATCGCCGCTTCGGTTAAAGAAGTAGCTGTGCCTTTCGATGCGGTCAAAGTGATGGCCGCAATAGACCCAGGGGCATTAATGCGATCAAGACTAGCACCTGTGCCACTGTAGCCTTGAATAACATCAAAGCCACTCAGCAGCGACTCACCCAGAGAATTGTAATTCAAAGTATCCAATCCCGTGCTTCCCGTCAGGCTATCCTTGCCAAGACCACCGGTAAGAGAATTAGCCAGACTATTGCCGACGATGTTGTCGTTGAGGCTACCACCAATAACATTTTCAAAGGCAGTGGCACTAGCTAGGGTGAGAGTGAGATTTCCGGCGGTGACGGTTTGGGCGGCGGTACTGCCGAGATTGAGGTTGATGGTTTTAGTTGTAGTCGCCGCAAAGT
>NZ_JAPZSO010000227.1:0-1094 GCF_027531715.1 Microcystis sp. LE19-8.1F
CTTCCTACTCAACCCGATTTTGGGGTCTATTTTTTTCTCTCTTATCTTTGCTCAAAAACTATATATATATTTGCGCACGGATTCCCATTATCTAAAAAGTCTAAAGCAAGTCTCGTCATTTGTCAAGGGTTTTGAGAAAAAAAATCGAGCCGATTTTATAATCACCGTAACAACAATTCAGATCGTAAGGATAATTCCGTAGGGATAATTCCGTAAGGATAATTCCGTAGGGATAATTCCGTAGGGATAATTCATGAATTATCCCTACTCAGGAATGCTTTGTTTAATGCTTGTCGGGGAGAGAAATTTTCCGTCTTCATACCTTTATCCCTATTCCTACTCAACCCGGTTTTGGAGTCTATTTTTTTCTCTCTTATCTTTGCTCAAAAACTATATATATATTTGCGCACGGATTCCCATTATCTAAAAAGTCTAAAGCAAGTCTCGTCATTTGTCAAGGGTTTTGAGAAAAAAATCGAGCCGATTTTATAATCACCGTAACAACAATTCAGATCGTAGGGATAATTCCGTAAGGATAATTCCGTAAGGATAATTCCGTAGGGATAATTCCGTAGGGATAATTCCGTAAGGATAATTCCGTAAGGATAATTCATGAATTATCCCTACTCAGGAATGCTTTGTTTAATGCTTGTCGGGGAGAGAAATTTTCTGTCTTCATACCTTATATCCTCTTCCTACTCAACCCGGTTTTGGAGTCTATTTTTTTCTCTCTTATCTTTGCTCAAAAACTATATATATATTTGCGCACGGATTCCCATTATCTAAAAAGTCTAAAGCAAGTCTCGCCATTTGTCAAGGGTTTTGAGAAAAAAATCGAGCCGATTTTATAATCACCGTAACAACAATTCAGATCGTAGGGATAATTCCGTAGGGATAATTCCGTAGGGATAATTCCGTAGGGATAATTCCGTAGGGATAATTCCGTAGGGATAATTCCGTAGGGATAATTCCGTAGGGATAATTCCGTAAGGATAATTCATGAATTATCCCTACTCAGGAATGCTTTGTTTAATGCTTGTCGGGGAGAGAAATTTTCTGTCTTCATACCTTATATCCTCTTCCTACTCAACCCG
>NZ_JAPZSO010000077.1:0-8215 GCF_027531715.1 Microcystis sp. LE19-8.1F
TAAAAACTCAAGATTACGACTTTGATTTGTGACTTGCCAATTATTGATTATTTTTGATAAAATAGAACTTAAATAGTTCAAAACTTTACCCAATAATATAGGTAAAACAATAATTGAAATTAAAATGAATAGATACCACATTGCCTCATACCTTTCATTTCCTTTCAAGCTGCCAAATCTTGTGGTAAGAAGATAATTTACATCAATAAAAATCAGTAGGAAGGCTCCTACTCCTTTGAACCATTGATCGATCATATTTTTGTTCATTTATCTAATTTAATTTGAAGTATTGAAGTTAACAAAAGTAAGGGAAAAGACAGTCTCTTCGAGGCACGTCCACAACGACAAATACATCAGGCCCGCGATAATCCTCGTTACGCACTTGATTGGGGCTAAAGTAAACAAACATATTGCCTCCCACAAACGCTTCTCGTCCTTGGTTTTTTAACCACCCGGAGAGAGGTCTGACTAATAACTGCATTTGCAGTCCGTGTCGCTGGGTTTCCATGGGAATACCATCATCAGAAGGTAGCTCATCTTCGGTCGGTGGTAGCTTGATCCCTAGTGGGTTAGCTGCAATTAGGAGGGTTTCTTGAGCCATTGGTTGGTTGGGGTGAACAACTGGTGCTACTTTCCTATCATAAACTATCATCAATGTCAACCCCTAGCGCTCTCAATTGTCAGGATTAGTCATATTTTATCTATTGTCTTTCACAATTGGGCAATGAGGTTAAACTTATTCTCGAACTGACCTATCAAGGCTTTGTTTGGGTATATCTCTTGTTGTCTTACTTAATCCTTCCTTAATAATCAAAAACCCAAATATTAACATTAACAATGGATTAATAATAACTCCTATGCTAAGTCCGATATCGGTCATGGCTGGAATAATAAAGTAATTTTTGGGAATGAGCAAAAGACCAAACAGGATCAGATAGGCTAAATCAAACTTACTTGACTTTGGTTCATTAATAAAAAAAGCCAAAGGAATAAAAAGATTGAGCAGTCGATAATCTCCTGATGTGGGGGGGATAACATTCATCACAAAAACTAAAAGAGCTAGTTTTTTCCAGAAAAGTTTCTCCTTAGTCAGAATGTATAAACTTACCAATCCTACTATTATTAACGATAGTACAGAATAGGGTCTCAAAAGTAGTGAAACCCAATCAAAAAATGTTCGCACTATATCTGATGATGAGATTATACCAATATCTTTAGAAATCTTTAAGACAAAAGCGGCAATAACCTTGATCAACCCGAACAAACTGACCCCATAAGGCCAACCTCCCGATCCGATCACATAATATTTCACAAACATTGCTTGATTTCTTCTCAATCCTTGAATATTTTCTAAAATACTTCCCTGAAAACACAGCAGAGAAAAAATAGTTATTAATGCGGCAAATATAATTACATAGAGGATATTTTTCCACTTTTTTTCGCTTGCCAATAGGACTAGAAAAATTGCTGGAAATGGTTTCATGGCAATTGCTAGGGATAGACAAATTAAGGCAAAAAGCGATTTATAGTGATTGAAGCTATTATAAAAGTAGGCAAAACCACATAAAAACAAGAAAGTATATAATTCTGCATTAGCTCTATCTATAGTAATTAGAAAAGGATAGCTCATGAAGGAAATTACAAAAATATCACGAAAATTGTCTAATCTATTAGTCTGAGAAAAGTTCTTGGTTATGAAAAATAGCCAGCAGACTAAAAAAATATTCAAAAATACTAATAGTGCTAAATCTCTGCTCTTAAATAGAGTAAACGGGAAGAAAAATAACTCCCCCAATGGATAATATATACCAAAAATATAAACATCACTTCTGTAGGGATTAAGTTCCTTGATAAAGTTAACCATGTTCCAAAAGTCATTAAACTTATCGTTAGGTGTAAATAAAAAAGTATTAAGAGGATGTTGATTGCCTAAATAAGCTCCCATCGTGTAGTGATAAAAAACGGCGATGGCAAAGCCTATAACTATAATTGTGCTAATAAATCTGATTTTAGTATGGCGTTCCATGTTAATAAATTCTCATTTCGGTACGAAATTGTCTAAAAATACTGTTCACTATTTAATATCAAAGTTGACTCGCGCTCTCTCTACCACTAGAGGTCTTTTTAAGCTTCGTCTATTTATCAAACCAATGTATTCTCCTAAAATACCTATAAAAAATAACTGTACAGAAGAAAAAAGAAACAATCCGATAATGATCGCCGCTATTCCTATGGGGAAAAGGTTCCAAAACAGAAGCTTCAAAATCAAAGTCACCAGACCGACCAGAAAACTCACTAGAGATAGAGCGAACCCGATCATTGTCGCCAATCTTAGCGGAAAATTAGAATAGGTAGTGATGCCCAGCATTGCCAGATCGTACATTCGATAAAAATTAAAACTACTCTTACCTCGTTTTCGGACTTTCTGATGATACTCGATTTTAGCACTCTTAAAACCGACTTCTGAAATAAGACCCTTTAAGTAGGGATAAGGATCATCGATCAAACGCAATGCTTCTATCACTTTGTGATCATATAAACCGAAGCCGGTAAAATTAGAAGTTAAGTCAATCTCTTCTGATAGGGTTCTAACTAAAAAATAATAAAATCTTCTCACACTATAGACCAAAGAGTTCTCTTGACTAGATCTTTTAATTCCTTTAACAACTTGATAGCCTTCCTCCCATTTTTCTAAAAAATCGACGATTAGTTCGGGAGGATCTTGACAATCGGCGAAGACTAAAATAACCGCATCTCCAGTTCCTTGTAAGAGGCCGTAATAGGTAGAACGAACAAAGCCAAAATTCCTAGCGTTAATGATAATTTTGACTCTAGAGTCGCTTTGAGAGATTTGCTCTAATATACTGACTGTTTTATCTTGAGAGTCATTATCGATAAAAATATGCTCGTATTCATATTTTCCTAATCTTGCAAAAATCTCTTTGACCTCAGTATATGAAAACTCAACATTATCTTGTTCATTGTAGCAAGGAGTAACAACACTAATTAATTTTTTACTCATCTTAAATTTCCTCAATTTTCTTTATGTTTAAATGGTCTTTATACCATTCAATTGTATTTTTTAATCCCGTCGTTAAATTATATTTAGGTGTCCAATCGGTCTTTTTTCTAAGCAACTCATTATTAGCACAAATAAACATGGGATCATTGGGACGGTAAGGTAAAGCACCCAGATGAATTAAATCAGGTTTACCTAATAAATTACCAAGTTCAAGTGCTATTTGTCCAACGGTTACAGGTTGACCAGAACCAACATTAACTACACCTGAAACGTTGCTCTTAGCAACTGCCCAAATTGCTGATGCTATATCCTCAACATGAAGGAAATCCAGAACTTGTTCACCTTTAGTTGTTTTTACCACTTCATCCCGCAGCAGTGAACAAATAACCGACGGAATTAACCGTCGCTCATCCTCCATTGGACCATACTGATAAAACAAACGAACCCATGTTAACTCTACTTCGGCGCTCTGGGCTAGTTGTTGTAAAATAGTGAATAGTGCCACCTTGGTCGCTGCATATAAGGTGATGGGTTTTGTCGGACTTGATTCAGAAAAATATCCTAGATTGAAATCATACTCAAAACAAGTCCCTATACCCACAAACCGCTTACAACCTACTTCAGCTAGTTGAGAGAATAAATTGAGACTTGCCTGGAATGAATTCAAGTTTTCCCGAGAATTTAGTTGTTTTCCTGACCCAACATACCAAGCTAAGTGAATACACAATTCGGGCTTGATTTTCTGTAAATAAGCATTCACTGTTTCAAATGCTACTAAGTCAGATTGCCATAAATGTAGTGATGGGAGAATATCTTGAATTCGCCATTGTTCGCCGTTTTCTCGCACAAGTGCGTGTACCTCACACCCTTCGGCTATTAAAAGCCTTGCTACATGGGAACCAACAAAACCCTGACTGACGGACACAAGTGGGTCAAAACCTGACAAGACAAGGGTTGCCAAAAAGAAAAATATCTGGGTAGATAGGGAAAAAGCAAGAATCCCTACAAGATGAAAACCGAGAACAGAATCTTCTCCCAAGTTTATTCCTATCTAGAACAAGGAAGCCGATTTGTGGATAAAAGACATTTAACCGTCCTCAGTTGGATGGTGACAGCCCTACTCAGTAGTCAAAGTCTCAATCAAGCCAGATGGGAACCCTTTGTACAAAGCAGAGCCGAACAAGCCAATAGTTATCAGAGACGGTGGAATCGCTTTTGCCAGAATGGAAGAGTAGCGGTGGAAAAGATATACATCCCCTTAATATTGAAAGCCATCGAGACTTGGAAGGAGAAGGGGGAAAGACTGTATCTAGCAATAGATACCACTCTGTTGTGGAATCAATACTGCTTTGTCTATCTAGCGGTGGTCTGCGGGGGGAGAGCCGTCCCCTTGATGTGGATGGGATTAGAACATGGTAGTGCCAGCCTAGCTTTTGAGAAATACGAACCCTTGTTGGACAGAGCCAAAGGCTATCTTCAGGGCTTTGAGAATGTCATGCTGTTAGCCGACCGAGGCTTTGCCAATCAGCAATTAATTCAATGGCTCAGGAAAAATACTTGGCATTGGTGTCTTCGCTTACCTTGCGATACCCTCATTTACGGTGTTCGCCGTCGGGGTTTTGGCTATGAGGTCAGAGAACTCTATCCTCCCAAACGGCAAGCCTGCTTTTATCGCAACGTTCAAGTCTGGCAGGAGGCTAGAATCACTGCTCATCTTGCTTTAGCCTCTGTTCCAGGGGTTAAGGATAATTGGGCAATTCTGAGCCATGAACCTCCTACCCTTGACACCTTCTGGCAGTATGGTCTTCGTTTTCCCATTGAACATCTCTTTCTCGACAGTAAATCGGGCGTTTTTGACGGGGAACATTCTCGTGTTCGCTCTGCTGCTTGTTTAGAACGTCTCTATCTCATTGTTGCCATTTCTATTCTCTTTGCTACTTTAACTGGCATGGCGGTTCAACAATCTGGCTCTCGCCGTCAGGTTGATGCTCATTTTCGGCGTGGTTTGAGTTATTTGAAAATTGGTTTACGTTGGCTGGCGGGAGTTGTTCATAAGGCGCGTCCCTTCTTGCGACTTGACCACTTATTTTCTGTTGACCCTTTTCCCTGTTTTGCTTCTCGCAAAGCTCGTCAGGATTATTATGGCAAAATTACCTTTTCTTTTATTCAGGAGTTTGAGGCTTTCACATAACAGTACTTGTCTTTGTATTGAAAAATGTGTCCGTCAGTCAGCCGGTAATCAATACTTTCATATTTTGGGTCTTCTCGACTTTCTGTAATAATCAGGGCGCACCATTCCTAGAAGTCTTGCCTAGCAAGACTTTGAAGATTATACTTCTGTAAAATTATCCCTATTCTTCTTCCTTCCACACAGAAACGAGAAGAGCCGCCATATTTTCCTTAACCTGAAATTTTGTCCCAAAAGTTGGGGAATTTTATTGGCCATGACAAAATTCTCGGATAGTCGTTGCTACATAGGTTAACATCTCCTCGGTTAATCCGGGATAAATGCCCAGCCAAAAAACACTACTCATGATTTTATCGGCATTACTTAAATCCCCAATAACTCGATAATTTAACCCCTTATAAAGAGGTTGTCGCAGTAAATTTCCCCCAAATAACAGCCTTGTGCCGATGCGTTTTTCCTCCAAATGCTTAACTAAATCATTGCGGCTAAAAGGAGCATTTTCCTTGACAAAAATCGGAAACCCGAACCAACTCGGTTCAGAATCGGGGCTGGCTTCAGGCAGAATTAAAACATCTTGAAGCTCCTGTAACTTTTGATGCAAAAAGTCGAAATTTTCCCGGCGCTTTTTGATAAATCCTGGCAATTTATCCAGTTGCGCTACCCCAACGGCGGCTTGCATATCCGTCATCTTTAGGTTATAACCCACATGAGAATAGGTGTACTTATGGTCATAACCGAAGGGTAAATCTCCTAACTGCCAACCGAAGCGCTTATTACAGGTATTATCTACCCCCGGAGGACACCAACAATCTCTGCCCCAGTCACGGAATGACTCGACAATCTTTTTCAAGCGGGTATCGCTGGTTAAAACCGCGCCCCCTTCTCCCATAGTCATGTGATGAGCGGGATAAAAGCTAACCGTTGCTAAATGCCCAAAGGTGCCGGTTTTTTGCCCTTTATAAAGACTTCCCACCGCATCACAGTTATCCTCAACTACCCAGAGGTCATGTTTTTCGGCAAAAGCCATCACCGCTTCTAAATTAAAGGGATTTCCCAAGGTATGAGCGATCATAATCGCTTTAGTCTTCTCTGACAAGGCCGATTCCAGCTGCTCGATGTCGAGGTCATAACCGGGTAATTTAACGTCTAAAAAGACGGGAATTAGCTGATTTTGAAAGATGGGGTTAACTGTAGTCGGGAAACCTGCGGCGACGGTAATGACTTCATCCCCCGGTTTAAGTTGTTTTTCCCCCAGTTTAGGGGAAGTTAAGGCACTTAAAGCCACTAAATTGGCCGAAGAGCCAGAATTGACTAATAAACAATGTTTTACCCCCATCCACTGGGCAAAACGTTCCTCAAATTCTGCTGCATATCTGCCCGTCGTTAACCAGAAATCTAGGGAAGAATCCACTAATTTGACTAATTCTTGCTCATCAAATACCTTACCCGATGCCGGAATATAGGTCTGCCCCGCCACAAAAGCCCGGGGTTGAAATTTGTGCTTATAATATTCTTGTACTGCTTGAAAGACTTGCTCTCGCAGTTCTGCTTCAGTATTTGTATTGGGGGGAGAAATAGATTCAGTCATGGTTAATTTCCTTTCAGGGGAGAAATTTGAACTTAATTATTACTTAATTTGGACTATTATCAGCCTTGAGTTCGCTAATCGCTCAGACAACTTTGATAATATTCGATTTGTTGGCGAGTAAGGTCTTGGAATTGTGCTTTATCTTCAGAGTCTATTTGAGCCGCTTGATAATACCATGTCACGGTTTCCTTGAGGGTTTGCCGAAAATCCCAGACGGGTTGCCATTTTAGGGTATGGAAAGCCTTATCTGTGACTAGATTAAGCAATTTAGCCTCATGAACAGCATTCGGATCACTTTGATCGAGCCAAGTCCCCGGCCAAAGTTGTAAGATAGACTCAACTAACTCTTTAACTGGGCGATTAGAGGCTAGAGCCGGACCGAAATTAAACGCCCCATATAACCCCCGGCTGTCTTGCTGCCAATTGGCCGTCATCAACTGCTCATAAATAGACTCAGCTAACCGTAAATAGCCCCCTAAAGGCTCTAAAACGTGCTGCCAAGGACGAGTCGCTAGAGGGTTCCGCACCGGAATCGCTTCGGACTTCATCAAGGCCCGCATTGCATCGGGTACAATCCGGTCTAGAGACCAATCTCCGCCTCCGATGACATTTCCTGCCCTGGCGCTGGCAATGCCGATGGGGGTTTGAGGGGTTTTAAAGAAGGAACTGCGCCAAGACGCAATCGCCAATTCCGCCCCCGCCTTACTAGAACTATAGGGATCATAACCCCCTAAGGGGTCATTTTCCCGATAACCATAGACCCATTCCCGATTCTCATAGCACTTATCGCTAGTAATAAACACGGCGGCACAGGGATGAGTCAGGCTTTTGAGGGCCTCTAAAACGTGAATAGTCCCCATAACATTTGTGTTCCACGTTTCCACCGACTCAAGATAGGAAAGCCGCACCAAGGGTTGTGCCGCTAAATGAAAGACTACATCCGGTTGCCATGAAGCGATTAAACGAGTCACTAACTCAGGCTCTCGAATATCTCCTATATGATGACTCAGGTTCTGGGCTAAGTCTAATTGGTCAAATAAGGCGGGGGTGGTATTGGGAGCTAAACTGAGGCCTTTTACCTCTGCCCCCAAATGGAGTAACCAAAACCCCAGCCAAGACCCCTTAAAGCCAGTATGACCAGTAATAAAGACCTTTTTGCCCGACCAAAATGCTTTTTTTACCATATTTTCCATCTAGCTTGTCCAGTGTCATCAAGGTGATTGAGTATTTCCATTTCTCGGTAAGTATCCATGCACTGCCAAAACCCATCAGGCTCATCCCAGAAGGAGAGGGGAGCTACGATTGTTCACAAGTCAAATAGACTCGCTATACCGGGTTTTCAGTTAATTTCAACGGCTTTCTGCAAGTAATCGCCGAAAAGAGTCTTTGTGAAGGCTTAAACCCATCACCCTAACTC
>NZ_JAPZSO010000172.1:0-11972 GCF_027531715.1 Microcystis sp. LE19-8.1F
TCTGGCACCATGCCATCCTAGATGGGGTTGAAGGGCTTGCTTTAAGGCGCTATACTGATTCATAGGGTTTTCGAGATTAGTGCTATTTCTCATAAAACCCTACTCCCGCCTACTTTTCAAGCTTTTTGTCCTGTACTTAGGGGAAATGTCCTTATTTTAGAATACTAATCAAGAATAAACGAATACAGACTGAATATATTGATTTAACTGACAAAGAAAAACAATGTATAACTCAGTCCTAGGGTGCGTTCCCTAATGCAAGTCCTGCTACTCCAGCGATCGATTTTGGGGAACGCACCATGCACATTGATGGCAGCTGTGAGTTTATTACGATTGCACCTAAAAATCAGCGAATTTCTTGACAAATAAAGTTAAATATGGTATTTTAATCCCTGATCTGGTAGGGTGCGTTACTTAACCCGCCTTTTTGCTTTTAATCATGATGAATTTGTAATTATTAGGCGTTACGCTAACACATCCTACCCTGCTACCGTGCGACTTGAGTGCGATCGCTGTCACCTTGTTGATTAAACCTTAAAACTGGGATCTCTTTGAGTGTCATTAGTGCGATCGCTTTTCTTCTCATCAGTTCTAGCTCATGCTGATTTTGATATAATAGCCATAATTGTTTGACATCTTAAGAGAAAAAATCATGATTAGAGCGATTAAACAGAAAGGAATTGTTGGCAGAGAAGGAAAAATAGAGCTTTATTCTACGGAACTAGAAGAAGGAACAGCTGTGGATATTATTATTTTAGTATCTGATCCTGAACCCGATACAACCGAATATCTTCTTTCAACAGAAGCCAATCAGCGTGAATTATCCGAAGCTATTGACAGAATAGAAAAGAAAGAAAACTTAGTGACAATTACTGTAAAAGAATGGCGTGAAAAATATAGTATTTGATCCGAAAGCTTTTACACAATTCAATGAATGGGCGATAGAAGACAAAAAACTCTATAAAAAAATCGTTGATTTAATTGACGACATATTGCGCCATCCCTTCTCTGGAATCGGTAAACCCGAACCCTTAAAACATCAACTCAAGGGTTATTGGTCAAGACGCATTAATGATGAACATCGCTTAGTTTATAAAATTACAGAAACAGAAATTATTATTATCAGTTGTAAATTTCATTATGACTAGGCTCAATGCGATCGCTGTTATCCTGTTGATTAAACTTTAAAATTGTCATTGCTTGGGATAGGAACGCAAATGGCGATCGCTTTTGGGGCAGGGGTAAGAACGATCGCATCTCTCTTAGGGTAGAACGCTGATGGCAAAGGATGGTCAGTCAGCCCCAGATAGTCAACAGCCTACCCGAAAAAGCTAGATTTTGTCACAAAATTTAGTATTACTTAGGGCTGTGTATAGAGAAGTTGCGAATTGTTAACCTTAGCTTTGCTAGGAAAATAAAACATGGTATTGTGACCCCAAGGCCGTGAAAAACGGCCAGGTTTTCAGTTTTTTTAAACATCAGGTCGCTACATTCTACAGCTATTTTCGCTGAAAAAAAAACGATTTTCTAGGCATTTCTATGACTTATCTTGTTGAACATCCTTCTACAACCTTTTATTCCTATACCGATACGGGGGTCGATCCCCTGAAAACCGCTCACGGAGTTTATATCACGGTTCACGGACATTTTTACCAACCACCGCGAGAAAATCCCTATCTAGACAGAATTGAACGGCAACCGAGCGCCCATCCCTTCCATAATTGGAATGAACGCATCCATCACGAGTGTTATCGTGCCAATGCTTTTGCGCGCATTTACAATGACCGGGGGGAAGTGATCAAAATAGTTAATAACTACGAATATCTCAGCTTTAACATCGGGGCCACCCTAATGTCATGGATGCAATCCCATGATCCCGAAGTTTACCAACGCATCCTGACAGCGGATCAAAAAAGTTGTCAACGCTTAAACGGTCATGGTAACGCCATCGCCCAAGTCTATAATCATATCATTCTGCCCCTAGCCAACAAACAGGACAAATACACCCAAATTCGCTGGGGAAAAGCCGATTTTCAGCATCGTTTCGGTCGCGATCCCGAAGGAATGTGGTTAGCGGAAACAGCCATTGATTTAGCCACAGTGACAGCTTTAATCGATGAAGGGATTAAATTCACCATTTTAGCCCCTTCCCAGGCCCTGCGCTGTCGTCCTTTCCCTAGCGACCAAGATCCCCATCCCCAATGGCACGCGGTGGCCGGAGGTCAAATCGATCCCACCCGTCCCTATCGCTGTTACATCCCCGATGGTCGTTATCTGGATATTTTCTTCTACGATGGTCCAATTTCTCGGGATATGGGCTTTAATGATGTCCTAGCCAGCAGTGATTTTCTCGTCGGTCGTCTGGGACAAGCAATTAAAGGGGATCATCGTCCTTCCCAGTTAATCAGCGTCGCTACCGATGGGGAAACCTTCGGCCACCACAAACAGGGGACAGAGAAGTGTCTTAGCTATGCTTTTACGGAATCTTTCCCTAAAAACGGCTGGACAGTCACCAATTTCGCCCATTATCTCAGTATTTGCCCCCCGACTTGGGAAGTGGAATTAAAACCCGTGACCGCATGGAGTTGTGTCCATGGCGTAAATCGTTGGCAGGATGACTGTGGTTGCGGGGGAGGGGGCAATTACCAGCAAACATGGCGTAAACCCCTGCGGGAGTCCCTAAATTGGCTCAGAGATGAGTTGATTAAGGTCTATGAGATTCAGGGACGGGAATTTTTCCGGGATCCTTGGCAGACAAGGGATGACTACATTGCAGTTATTTTAGATCGCTCCCCAGATGCGATCAAACATTTCCTCGCCGGGCATCAAAGTCGCCAACTGAGTAAAAGCGAGAAAATCGATGCTTTGCGTTTATTAGAAATGCAAAGACAGGCTTTATTGATGTTTACCAGTTGTGGCTGGTTTTTTGAGGAAATTTCTCGACCTGAAGGCACGCAAATTTTGAGATATGCTGGCCGGGCCCTGGAATTAGCTGGAGAAGTGGCTGGAATTCAATTAGAAATGAATTTTCTCAGTCGTCTAGCTTTCGCCCCCAGTAACGTTAAGTTATATCAAGATGGGGCCGATGTCTATCGACAATTGGTCACTTCTGCGCGGGTGGATTTGGAACAGGTGGCGGCCCATTACGCTATTAGTTCCCTATTTACCGATTATCCCGGTCATCATCGGATTTATTGTTACAATACCCGTCAATTAGATTATCAAAAACAAGCGATCGGGTCTTTAACTTTAGCAGTGGGACAGGTGGAATTAACCTCAGAAATTACCCAAGAAAGTGAACATTTTGTCTTTGCTGTTCTACATTTAGGAGGTTGGGATTTTTACTGCTGCATTCAACCTTTTAACGGTCGGTTAATCTATACCAATCTTAAGGAGCATCTCTTTGAATCTTTACAACAGGCCAGTGTCTCGACCATGATCGTAGAAATGGGGCGCGGATTGGGAGAAAACTTTTTTGCTTTACCCCATCTTTTTGCCGATGAAAGACACCGGATCATGCAGAAGGTGACAGCCGAAACTAAAAAACGTCTCGATCAATTATACACCCAAGTTTATCGGGATAATTACGGCATTTTAGCGGCTTTCCAACGGGATGAGCTGCCCGTACCTCAAGAGTTACAGGTAGCGGCCGATATTGCCATTTCTCACCGTTGTTTACAGGTGATTAATGCCCTCGAAAAAGATTTTAAGCATCGGCAAGCGACGGAAAATAATCTCGATCAATTATTGGCTATTGCTAAGGAAGCCAATCATTTACACTGTCAATTAAATATTCCCGAAGCGCGTCAAACCTTAGAAAGTCTGCTCTGGCAATCTCTTTGGAAATTATTACACGATGGCGATCCTTTAACTGCGGAGGACGATACTCGCTTAATCACCCGTTTAATTGAAGTTAGCCAACAATTAAAGCTAGGATTATCCCTCGATCGCTCTCAGGAATTATACTATAATTATTTCCACGAGCGTCTAGTTCCTAATTGTTTGCGGTCTAATTCAATAGATGTTTCCTGTCCCTGGCCGATGACTCAATTAAAATGGTTATTACTATTAGGACAGGTGTTAAAAGTTGATGTGAGTATTTGGCTGTAAAATCAGTCAAAGGGTGGGCAATGCTCACCCTTTGATTATTAAGTAGGTTAGGCGATGATTGCCCTGAAACTCAGGTTAACCCAGAGACTAAACCCTTAGATTTATAATGGATCATAAGTCTATCATCGAAGGTTTACATGACTATCACGCCGATTTATACCGCCTCAGCCAGCACAGTAACCCAGTATCCCGATGCTTTTGGGCGTTTTGGACGCTACGGGGGCAAATACGTCCCGGAAACCCTGATGCCAGCCTTAAGTGAACTAGAAACGGCCTATAATCAGTATAAGGACGACCCCGATTTTCAAGAAGAATTAAATCAACTGCTCAAGGATTACGTCGGTAGACCCAGTCCCTTATATTTTGCCGAACGTCTCACCGCCCATTATGCCAAAGCTGACGGCACTGGGGCGCAAATTTACCTAAAACGGGAAGATTTAAACCATACTGGGGCCCACAAGATTAATAACGCCCTCGGTCAGGTTTTATTAGCCAAACGCATGGGTAAAAAGCGAATTATCGCCGAAACCGGGGCAGGACAGCACGGCGTGGCCACCGCTACGGTTTGCGCTCGTTTTGGTCTAGAATGCGTGATTTATATGGGAATTCACGACATGGAACGCCAAGAACTCAATGTTTTCCGCATGAGACTGCTTGGGGCGACGGTGCAACCCGTGGCCGCCGGGACGGGAACCCTGAAAGATGCCACCTCGGAAGCGATTCGCGACTGGGTAACTAATGTCGAAACCACTCACTACATCCTTGGTTCTGTGGCCGGTCCCCATCCCTATCCGATGATGGTGCGCGATTTTCACGCGGTTATCGGTCAAGAAACCCGTCAGCAAAGTCTGGAAAAATGGGGCGGTTCACCGGATATTCTCCTCGCTTGTGTGGGGGGTGGTTCTAATGCTATGGGTTTATTTCATGAGTTTGTTAAAGAAGCTGCCGTGCGTTTAATTGGTGTTGAGGCTGCCGGAGAAAGTATCGCCTCTGGAAAACACGCCGCCACCCTTACCCAAGGTCAACCGGGGGTTCTACATGGCGCAATGAGTTATTTATTACAAGATAGCGAAGGTCAAGTTATCGAGGCCCACTCCATTAGTGCCGGTTTAGATTATCCCGGAGTCGGGCCAGAACATAGCTTTTTAAAAGATAGTGGTCGCGCCGAATATTACAGCGTCACCGACAAGGAAGCATTAGAAGCTTTTCAAAGAGTTTCCCGTTTAGAAGGGATTATTCCGGCCCTAGAAACTGCCCACGCTTTAGCTTATTTAGAAACTCTTTGCCCGCAAGTAACCGGTAGTCCTCGCATTGTTATTAATTTCTCCGGACGGGGTGATAAAGATGTGCAATCGGTGGCTAAATATTTATCGATGAATGGTTAACAGTGAGCAGTTATCAGTTATCAGTTATCAGTTATCAGTTATCAGTTATCAGTGAGAGGGATAAGCTATTGTGCATCTAAATTTGATATTCGTTTTGACCTGTTTCCCGTTCCAGACTAGCTTAATATGAAAAGTTCTTTTAAGAAGGGTTATCAGTTAGGAATTTTGATGATTGTATCGACAAGTTTAATGGCCTGTAGTGCCTTAAACTATAGCTCTTTTACGGAACTTGTACCATCTTTATCTCCCTCTCCTTCTCCCTCTCCTTTGGATGCGGCAACTTTACTTATTTTAGAGAATAAAATCTATCAACAGGTCAATCGCTATCGTCAATCTCGCAATTTATCTCCCCTACTGTTAAATCGGACAATTTCGCAACAAGCAAGATTACATAGCCAACGCATGGCCGCGGGTTTAGTTCCTTTTAGTCATCAAGATTTTGACAAAAGAGCGCAAACTATTGGCGTTTCAGTTCCCTATCAAGCAGTAGGGGAAAATCTGGCAGTTAATCAAGGTTATGATGACCCGGTAATGATTGCTGTGGATGGTTGGATTAAAAGTCAAGGTCATCGGGAAAATATGGAGGGAGATTTTGATAGTACCGGGATTGGAGTAGCGACGGATAATCAAGGAAAATTGTACTTTACTCAAATATTTCTCAAACGTCAATCCGCTCCCGTTTCTACTAATACCCTTAGCTACGATACTATCGGGAATCAATCTTTTTTAATTACCCTTGAAGAAAACACTAATTATCAAGTTAATCGCTACCGAATTTCTCAAAATTTACCGCCCCTACGTCTCGATGCTCGCATTAGTCATGAAGCTCGCTTATTTAGCCAAAAAATGGCCAATAAACAGGCTCCTTTTAGTCATGATGGTTTTGAGGGAAGAATGAAGGCAGTACAAAGAATGATTCCTTTAGAAAAAATGGGCGAAAATTTGGCTTTTATGAAGGGATATACCGACCCCGTTAGTGTTGCCGTCAAGGGTTGGATTAATAGCCCCGGCCATCAAAAAAATATGGTTGGTGATTATAATCTCACTGGTATCGGTATCGCTCAAAATAATGCTGGTGAATATTATTTTACACAACTTTTTGTTAAAAAGCGTTGACAAAATCCCCCCGATTATATTTAAATTTAATTACCAGTTTTTAACATCAGTTATCAGTTATCAGTTAAGTAGTCGGACATAAATTCTGTGGTCTATCTTAAGAAATGTAAATTGCCGCAATTCTTACTGACGACCGACTCGGAGACTCCTTACCCCACAGTTAACTTTACTTTTGTCCAACTACTTATCAGGGAAATAAAGGCAGTCGTGCGATAGGCAAAAGCATTACAAATTTCCCTCCTGTCTCCTGTCTCCTGTCTCCTGTCTCCTGTCTCCTGTCTCCTGTCTCCTATCTGCTAACTATATGAACTTAGACAATTTTCAAGTGTGCGATCAAGATTTAAGCGATGACCTATTATCCCGTTATCTAGGGGTTAATTCGATCGCTGTAGATACAGAAACGATGGGATTAATACCGGGGCGCGATCGACTGTGTTTAATTCAACTCTGTGATCCCAGTGGTTTTGTCACCGCTATTCGCGTTTTTAGGGGGCAAACAGAGGCTCCTAATCTCAAAAAGGTCATGGAAGATGAGCGGATAGAAAAAGTCTTTCATTTCGCCCGTTTTGATGTGGCTCAACTATCCCATACTTTTGGCATTGCCACTCAACCGATTTTCTGCACCAAAATCGCCAGTAAACTCGCTCGGACTTATACCAGCAGTCACGGTTTAAAAAGTCTCGTGCAGGAATTGGAAGGCATAGAATTAGACAAAACCGCTCAGAGTTCTGATTGGGGAAATGCCGCTAATCTCACCCCACAACAACTGAGTTATGCCGCTAACGATGTGCGCTATTTACTGTCAGTGCGAGATAAACTAATTGTGATGCTGCAAAGAGAAGAAAGATGGGAATTAGCCCAAAAATGCTTTAGTTGTATCCCCATCTTCACCGCTTTAGATTTACAGCAATACAAAGATATATTTGAGCATTAGTCAGCAAAAGTTACAGTCTATTTAATAAGTAAATAGAAGATAGATTTTGTCTTTGATCCCCCCTGCCCCTAGGTAGGGCTATTTCAAGGTCGATAGAGGGCTTGTAAAAAAGAGTTTACTGTGTATAATCACAATATTAACCTGACATAAGCCAAAATATGCCTAAAAATCTCATTTATTATCTGGAGAAAATTCCTGACTTCCGAGAGCCGAGAGGATGCCGTCACCGATTGCCAGTTGTCTTGCTTATTACCATCCTGGCCATCATGAGTGGAGAACTGGGCTATCAAGCAATGTCTCGTTTTTTAGAACGCCATCGTCGTAACTTATCTTTTGTTACTCGGTCTGTCCATATCCCGTATCTCCGGGAGCATCAGTGATTAGACGAGTTTTAAGAGAATTAAACTATAAAGAAGTCGAAGAACAATTGAACGAGTGGCTAAAAGAGAATGCTAAAGTTCCCGAAGGTGAATGGGTCAGTGGAGACGGAAAAGCACTTAAAAATACGGTGTTGAATTATGATGATTCTCAACAAGTATTTTTTAATTTCGTCTCGTTTTTTAGTCATCAAAAAGGGGGCGTGATGGGGGTAAAAGTGATGAATAATAAGGAAACTAGCGAGATTCAGGCCTTAGAGGATTTATTAGATATATTAGATAAGTACCTAAGCAAAATTAATTACACATATCTAACCCCCCCTTGCCTCTTGCAAGAGTGCCTTTTGCCTTTCTTCACTAGGAAATTTATTTTGCACGACTACTTAGCAAGGGAGTCACCTTTTCCCTCGATGCCTTGCATTGTCAAAAAAAACGCTCGATAAGATTGTAGAAAAAGGGAACAATTATTTAGTGAAAGTAAAAAACCATCAAAAAAAATTGTTTAAGGCTAAGTACCTAAGCAAAATTAATTACACATATCTAAACACCTCTTGCAAGAGGCAACAGTAAAGGGATTGGGGGAGATTCGGCTAATCTTAAGAATAAGCGCTTTAAATGCGTCTTAGCTTATTTTCCCGCACTGCCGAGATAGACCCCAAATGGCAGTCGGCTAACTGTGTGGTTAGGGTGACCCGTCAGGGAAGGAGAGAGGAACATGACTTTGAGCGAACAGGTTACTATCTGACCTCTCAGGCGCCCAACTGCCGTCATCTTGCTCAGGGAATCAGAGGAGATTGGAAAATTGAAAATCGCTTACATTGGGTCAAGGATGTGATTCAAAACGAGGATCGTAGTCCCCAGAAAAAGGGACTTTCCCCCATCAACATTTCCTTGTTAAAGACATGGGTTTTAACCTTGTACAGGTTAGAGGGTTATGATTCTTTAACAAAGGGAATTGACCACAATAAGCACAACATCCGCCAATTATTGTCTTTATGTCGCTAAAATTTCGTTTCTAGCCGTATTTCTCCTTTTTTCTTGAGAATGAAATAGCCCTACCCTTATCAAGGGGGGCAGGGGGGATCCCCCCTTGATCCCCCCTTGATAAGGGGGATGTCTGACAATTTTTAACACCCACCTACTTAGTATCAAAATCTCTGTTTATTTTAATAATAATAAACGCTGGGGAGATAAAGTAACAGTCCAAGGCAAAGCTTGCTCCTTAATTTCTAACCATTTATCCTTATATAACTCTGCTTGGATATGAAAATCGCGGTCGTGGTTAGAGGGTTGATTAAGTTTCAGATAGAGAGTCACCCGATGGGGTCCTTCAATGGCATTAGCTAACCAACAGGGAAAAGTATTAATATCGCCTAAATCTCGACCAAAAATAATTTGATGGGCGCGAATTCCCGTATAGGTTAAATAGTCGGGAATCCTGGAAACAGTGTGTAATTTAACATCCCAATCAATCGCTTCCAATTGTTGATTATTAATGATTATAGCACGGGAAAAATTCTTACAGACCGTAATTTTTGCCAAACTAACGCTATCTGGCTGCTCAAAAATTTTCTGTTTAGAATTATTAGCAATTGCCCGCCCTTTTTCCATAACTAATAAATTCTCACATATTCGATAGGCTTCATCCATATTATGGGTAACAAAAATTGTCACGCCATCGTAATTACTTAAAGTTTTGATCATCTGACGTTCTAATTGAGTGCGTAGATGGGTATCAAGGGCAGAAAAAGGCTCATCTAATAATAAAGCTTCTGGACGACTAGCTAAAGCGCGAGCGATGGCGACCCGTTGCTGTTGTCCCCCCGATAATTGATGGGGATAACGGTTTTCCATGCCGGGTAACTGCACTAATTCTAATTGGTTGGCAATCTGCTGACGGATAATTTTTGTGGGTAACTTTTGCGAGAGACCAAAAGCGATATTTTCCGCCACGGTGAGATGGGGAAAAAGGGCATAATTCTGCACCACAAAACCGATACGACGCTGACGACTGGGGAGATTAATTCCCTTTTCGGAATCGAAGAGAATGCGCCCATTTAAGACAATACGACCCCTTGAGGGCGTTTCCACACCAGCCAGCGATCGCAAAATGAGGCTTTTTCCCGACCCCGAAGCCCCTAATAGTCCTAATGGCTGATTTTGGCAGTTAAAAGTGACCGAGAGATTAAAACCGGGTAAATATTTCTCTATATCGACAAATAAGCCTATTTTATTCTTATAATGCTGATTTTCAGCTGCTAAAAGGGCAAAATCGCGACCCTGCCAGGGTGGCAGCCAGTCCTCCATCTCGTTAGGTTTGCTTTCTCCCGGTCGTCCTAATTGCTGTTTGCGTTGACTTTGCCAGAGATTAACGGCGATAATCCCCGATAGGGAGATTAATATGATAATAAACACCCATATCCAAGCCTCAGTCATCGCTCCTGCTTCCACAGCGAAGAAAATCGCCATCGGGATAGTTTGAGTTTGCCCCGGAATATTACCCGCTAACATCAAAGTTGCCCCAAATTCCCCCAAAGCGCGGGCAAAAGCTAGGGTTAATCCCGCTAATACTCCGGGGAAGGAAAGGGGCAAAAGTACGCGCCAGAATATTTTCCCTTCCGATGCCCCTAGGGTGCGGGCAACCTGTAGGATGTTGGCATCCACCTGTTCAAAAGCCCCTAGGGTGGTTTTGTACATCAGGGGAAAAGCCACCACCGTCGCGGTGATAACGGCGGCATACCAAGTAAAAACGACGCGAAAGTTAAATAAGTCTAATAACTGTCCTAATGGTCCGTTTTTGCCGAATAGGAGCAGTAAAATGAAGCCTACCACCGTCGGGGGCAAGATTAAGGGCGCGACGAAAACTGCCTCGATTAGGGATTTCCACCGTCCGCGATAGCCTAACATCCAATAAGCGGCGGCAATACCGAGAAAAAAGATGATTATCAGGGCAATGGTGGCGGTTTTCAGGGATATCCATAGGGGGGAAAAGTCTGACATTGTTTATCTGGCTATTCCGAAGCCGAATTTTTCAAAAATGTTTTTAGCGGCTGCGCTGGTGAGATATTGGGTGAAAGTCTTGGCAGCTTGCGGGTTTTTACTGGCTTTAATCACAGCTATGGGGTAAATAATCGGAGAATGGAGATTATTGGCAGCCGTAGCCACTACTTTTACCCGGTCGGAAATTTTGGCATCGGTGATGTAAACAATGCCAGCATCGGCGTTACCAGTTTCTACGGCGGCGAGAACATTACGGACAGAGTTGGCCAAGACCAGTTTTGGTTTTATTTGCTCTAAAATGCCGAGATTTTTCAGAACTTCTTCGCTGTACTGACCGGCGGGAACGCTGCGCGGTTCACCCACGGCAATTCTTTTGACATTACTGTTAGTCAGGAAACGAAAATCGCTAATTTTTAGGGTGTAATTCTTGGGAACGATTAAAACTAGGCGATTAGTGAGCAGGTTTCTTCTGTTACTTGTATCGATCAAACCAGCTTTTGCTAAAGCGTCCATTTGCTTAGTCGCGGCCGAGAGGAAAACATCGGCCGGCGCACCCTGTTCGATTTGCCGTTGCAAAGCTCCCGACGCACCAAAGTTATAGTTAACTTTAATGTTACTATGGGCTTTTTCAAACTCTGGCTTGATTTCTTCTAGGGCCTCTTTGAGACTAGCGGCGGCAGAAACTAGAATTGTCTGGGTTTGGGCGGTGGTGATAGTAGATGAAAAAAGGTTTATGCCCGCAGATAATAAGCAACTAAGGGCAATTGAGCCGATAAAAGCCAGAAAATATCGTCTTTTCATCAAGATTGATAGCAAGCGATCGATATTTATATTTCTATCACAACCAATCCACTGCCCGAAATCTGTATCTAGGGTTTGCGGCAAAAAGTTTTTCTTGGGGAAGTGGGGAAGTGGGGAATGGGGAGGTGGGGAGATGGGGGAGTGGGGAAGTGGGGGTGTGGGGAGAAAAAAGCTGAATACTATCTCCTGAATACTGACCCCTGAATCCTAGAACTTACGAAATCGTGTGAATTTTGAGGAAATTAGTGC
>NZ_JAPZSO010000252.1:0-16108 GCF_027531715.1 Microcystis sp. LE19-8.1F
AGTCGATGGATATTTTTTCGGAACTTGCCCTTTCTTTGATACGCCTCAAACCCCAGAAAAACCCTTATTTCTCCAAAGGGTTAACGGCTATGAGCCTTATCAAGCAAGCTCTTTAACCTTTCTGTCACCCCTTGAGGTAAAAGTAATAACTTTGGCAATGTCCACCACCCCCACCCCCGCAGGAGTATAGAAACGATAACGGATCGCCGTCCCAGAAAATAAGGTTAAACCAATGGTATTACCAAGGGCATAACTGATAAAAGCAGTGCGGATAATAGTGCCTAAAGCTAAGGGATGCTTGATATAATAAAAACCTAGGCGATCATAACCCGTCATCGACAAATAACCCAAAGCCATCCAAAAAATAGCTTCTAGCTTACGACTTGTGGTAATATGATCCAAACTAGCCAAGAGTTGGGCAAAAGTGTAGTGTTTAAATTCTTGACTAATTGCCCAGACCGCTAGAATAAATAAACTCAAGGACAGGATAATCGGAACAAAACGCCAGATTTTTTTATACATCTTACTTTTTACGAATTACTTCTGACTAATTAAAATTAATGAGAAAATCAAAACTAGATTTAGCTAAACATTTAAACCGATCCCCAAAAAGAAAATATAATAAATTCCTGATCCCCTCCTTATCTTTAACAATTATTCTGGGTTTATCTTATCTAGTTTACACCAATCTTCCTTGGACTTTCCGTCTTTTTATCCCTTGGGTGACTAAAGGGGGTGATGTGGACATAGACAAAATTCCTGCCACATTTTATTCAGAACTTAATCAATTATGTTTGGTGGCTGATAGTGCGGGGGACGTAAAAACGAGAAACCATACAGAAATTGCTGAATCTCTTGGTCCATTTAAATGTACATTGATTAATGGTGGTCAAGAATGGTTAATAGAAATGCGGATAATAGTGCCTAAAGCTAAGAGATGATTGATATAATAAAAACCTAGGCGAGCATAACCCGTCATCGACAAATAACCCAAAGCCATCCAAAAAATAGCTTCTAGCTTATGACTTGTGGTAAGATGATTTAAACTAGCCAACAGTTGGGCAAAAGTGTAGTGTTTAAATTCTTGACTAATTGCCCAGACCGCTAGAATAAACAAACTCAAGGACAGGACAATCGGAGCAAAACGCAGGATTTTTTTATACATCTTATTCTTGACGAATTACTTCTGACTGAAAATTACTGGAAGCCTTAATAGAAAACGGTTTTGGGACTTTTTTAGCCCAAAAAGTGCAAGAAACAAACGTTGAGAAATCGAAATAGAGACTCAAAACCCTTGCACTTTCCAGATACCAGTGCGCGAGGCCATTCTGTTATTCTGACTTCCCCTCCTGACGACCGACTCCTGACGACCGACCCCGTTCGCCTGAGCGCCCGACAAAAGCTCACGCGGCGGTTCGACAGGCGGTTCGGCGGTTCGGCGGTTCGGCTGATCTCACCGTCGAAGCCTGAGCGTTCGACAAAAGCTCACGCGGCTCGACTGAGCTCGCCGAACGTCCGAAGTCTCACCGTCGAAGCCTCACCGTCCGCTCGACTGAGCGTTCGACAAAAGCTCACGCGGCTCGACTGAGCTCGCCGAACGTCCGAAGTCTCGCCGAACGTCCGAAGTCTCACGGCCGAAGCCTGACTCCTAACCCCACCAACAAACTTTTTCAGCAAACCCTAATTAAAATTCATGAGAAAATCAAAGCTAGATTTAGCTAAACATTTAAATCGCTACCAAAAAAAGAAATATAATAAATTCCTGATTTCCTCCTTATATTTAACAATTATTCTGGGTTTATCTTATTTATCTTATCTAGTTTACCTCAATCTTCCTTGGTCTTTCCATCTTTTTATGCGTTGGGTGACTAAAGGGGGTGATTTAGACAAAATTCCTGCCAAATTTTATGCAGAACTTAATCAATTGTGTTTGAGGGCAGATAGTGCGGGGAAAGTAAAAACGAGAAACTATACAGAAAATCCAGAAATTGCCGAATCTCTTGGTACATTTAGATGTACTTTAGTTAATGGTGGTCAAGAATGGTTAATAGAAGATTATAAATCTTTCAATTCTGCCGATGAAGCGATTTTAGGCACTGAGTTAGCGGTTTTTATCGCCGAGATTTTGGGAACAGATTATAGTTATAACATTCGCGCTTATATTCCCAATACTAACTATCAAGTAACTCCCAAAACCAAGTCCTAGACTAGGGATGGGTTTCTCACCCATCCTTAGAAAAAAATTAGTTTTCCGATACGGGTTTGGGTCGGGAAGGCCGAGGGATAGGGGATTGTCCGGGGGGAAAAGGTCGCTTTTCTCCTTCCCCTTCCGGTCGAGAATATCTATCGGCCGAGGGACGACGATTTTTATCAAAAGGCTTTTTAAAACCTCCCTTACCCGTCGGTTTTTTCTTGCTGGCAAAACCTAGGTCTAAACCTTCCAAAATAGTTAAGGCATCCCCTTTAAGTTGTACCTGAAAATCCCAAAAACGACTGACCGGTTTACTGGGTAAAGTACCGCGCAATTTTAGTTTAAAAAACTTGGGTTTTTCCGCTTCAGTTTTAGGCATTTGTCGGATTTTGACCACTACCGCTTGATTTTCCCGTTCGGTAAAGATGACTTCGCCTCGAATCGAGAAATAACCTGGGGTAGAAGCGAGGAGAGGTTCTATCTCTCGATCATCCTCTTTTTTCAGGGTTGCTGGCTCCCAAACACCGACAATCTGAACATGAAGGGCATCATTTTCCTGACGGGTGCGCGGATAAACCACCCACAGATGGGGTTTTTCCAGATCGAGATGATTTTTGACCAAACTGATCACCCGACCGAGAATCACAGAATCGATCAGAGTACCATCGGCAGTTAAAATATTGCCTTTAGTTAATTGTTCCTCCGATCGCTGATAATGGCCATAGACGAGACCGATCGCCCGATACTGCCGCAGATGACTGGGAGGGGGGATCGGTTGTTGACGTTTGACTTCTGCGGGGGTGGCTGACTCTACGGCTAAATCAGCCTCAGTATGGGGGGATTCAAGGGGGACTTCCTGAATTTCCACTTCAGGAGTCGGGGGGGTTTTCGGTGATTCGGTAAACCGATTCCCAGTACGATTCATATCACACTCCTAGCGGCGGAGACACATAGTAAATTAGTAATCAAGCAAGTCAAAAGCGCGATCTGGGGGGTTACAATAACCCTCTAGGGCGACTCTACTGGCATCTAATATATTAAGAACCATGATCTTTTGACTGTCAACCTAGTCAAAACCCTTTTGAGTCTTGACTGTTTGCCCATTGTACTCAATAAAGAGCGGCGAATTCGATCGATCCCCTAATCAAATCTCTAGATTTCCATAACATTTTCCTGTCTGTCCCCTCGCACCCCAGTCTATGAAAGCTTCTCTCTCTCAACGTCGTTGGCTGTCCATCGGTCTCGTCCTGATGTTATTTGCTTTGCTGTCTTTCTCGATCATGCCGCTATTGACTTCTATTCTCCAGAGTCAGCACTCCTCGGACCAGAGTCATCTGTCCGCAGTGGAACAAGAGAAATTAGCCAGTCAAGCCCTGGGTTATCAGATGGTTTTAGAGCGTGAACCCGATAATCAGACGGCTTTGCGGGGATTATTAGATACTCGCTTACAGCAGGGCGATTTAAAGCAAGCGATCGAACCTTTAGAAAAATTAGCGCAACTTAACCCCCAACAATCCGATTATCTACTACTTTTGGCAGAAGCGAAACAGCAAATAGAGGATTATTCAGGAGCCACGGGCAGTTATCGCGCCCTTTTAGCCTCCCATCCCCAAGATCTACGGGCCTTAACTGGATTAACTAATTTATTTCTCAGCCAAAACCGCCATATCGAGGCGATTAGTCTGGTCAAAGACACGATTGATCGCGCTTTAAAAGCTGCTGCCGATCCTAATAATCCTGCTAGTTTA
Organism: Microcystis sp. LE19-8.1F; assembly: GCF_027531715.1. NCBI lineage: Bacteria > Bacillati > Cyanobacteriota > Cyanophyceae > Chroococcales > Microcystaceae > Microcystis > Microcystis sp. LE19-8.1F. The sequence continues at coordinate 3,940 of NZ_JAPZSO010000252.1, forward strand.
ATCGATATCGTTTCCGTTCAGTTACTTTTAGGCAAAATCTATTTCGAGCAGCAAAATTATCCGGAAGCTTTAAAAGCCTATAAACAAGCTCAACAGATGGATGTGAACGATTTCCGACCGATTTTAGCGGCGGCGATCGTACTGAAAGAACAGGGTAAAAATCAAGAGGCTCAACCCCTCTTTCAAGATGCTCTCAGTCGCGCTCCTTTTGCCTACAAAGAGGAAATTCAGTCCCTAATCAGTAATCAGTAATCACACCCCACACCCCATAGTTTTGTAACGGCAATTTTTACTAAAAATCAATAAGTGTAAACTTTAATCACAAGCTCGATCGAGTCCCGACAAAGGTGTTATATTAAAAACATAAGGCACAAGGGAAGCGACTCAACTTCCTTTCAGGCAAAAAGACCTAGAGCCTGTGCCACCTGCTCTAGCTCAACGCAACAGCTAAATCGGACGCAGATTCTCGAAGTTTGTAAAGTAAAGTATGGTTTCGCCTCTGTTGCTCGATATAGGACAGATGGAGTGATCCGTAATCAGCACCTGAGTCGGTAAACTGAGAAATCTTGATAGTTGACAGATAGACTGTTGTGGGTTCCGTAAACCTTTATTATGTTGAGTCCGTTAATTTTTTAGGAGTCCATATCGTTTGTACAAGATGAAGCCCGCCTCCCTAGGCGGGCCTATTGTGTTTTTAGAAAACCGCCACGAGATATTCCTGTAACTGCAATTGATAACCTGCCTGTAGCTGACAGGGATAATCAAGGGAAAACTCAGGTAAAGCTAATAGAGAACTTTTTTGACAACTAACTAACGCCACATCGAAGCGACAGCTTAAATCAGACCATTGGGGATAAAAGGCGAGAAATATCTGGGCAGCTCCGTAAATTTTCCCTTGTTTACGGTCATTGATCGCTAATTTGCCCCCTAAATCCCAATTGCCAGCACTGCGGGTTTTCACCTCGACGAAAGCGAGAGTCGCTTGGGATTTAGACAAGACGATTAAATCGATTTCACCGCCAGCACTACGCCAACGACGCTGGAGGATATGCCATTGCTGTAATTGCAACCAATCCGCCACCAAATTTTCGCCCAATTCCCCCACGGTTGTCATATTCAGTTATCAGTTATCAGTGAACAATATTGATTTACTATCCTGTCTTCTGACTCCAAACTACTGATTACTGTTCACTGAATCACTGGATTACAAAAGTCCTTCTAGACGACGACGGATGCTGTCTAACTCCGCATCGGGAATCTCGGAAAACTCCTCTTTTTGCCAATCCAACTCCTCGGCATTGCTTTCGGGGGGAATTACCAACATACCCGCTTCAATCATTTCCGCTTGATAGCCAGCGCCGCGACAAAATTCTGCCACTTCCTCCGAATCAATTTTCTCTACCGTGGGAGTCGGAAAATCCTGTGCCTCTAACAGCAGCGCATAGCGGGTGGCATCATCTTCTGATTCAAACATCAACACCTTATTGATAGCTCCCATTTGAATCGTGTGGATACCTTCGTTTTCTGTGCCTGCGTTAAAAAGTAGTACAAATACACGCATAATTACTATTAGCGATCGATAAGCGGTGGTCGTCTATACTCATTTTACCCCCCTTCTCGATCGCTAATCCTCAGCAATTTTAGTTTCTCGTCAACCACTTTTGACCGTTAAGCCGTTGCAGGGTGTAAAACAACAGTAAATCAAGACTAACTTTCCTTTCATCGATCATAAATGATTCAAGGGTACTAGGTTGAGCGCCGCCCTCAGCTTGCGAAAAAGCCTTTTTACCATTGATGTCTTCTTCCCAAAAATAAATGCTAAATTGACGCATTCCATCGAGCCAATTGCCAGTTAACTGCCAACAGGGAGAGCTAGAAAAGCCCTGCACGGAAATTTTATCCTGTTTAAAGGACAGCTTTATATCAGTTATACCCAGCTTTTGCAAAGCTGCCGCCAGTGCCGGCTGAAAATGCTGCTCAATAAATTCAGCAAAGGGTTTTTCCTCGACGGTAGGCTCCTTGGGTTTTTTAGCAGCCGCAGGTTGAGCCGGTTTTGCTGCTGCTGGAGTTGCGGGGGTGGTGGTTTCTTCTGCCATAGGAATTAATCAGGAATGGGTAGGTAGCTACAATTATATTTTCTCGTGGGTTATCAGTTATCAGCTTTTTAGCCGTCAGACTTCGGCGTGAGCTTTTGTCGAAGGCTTTTTTCTCCCCTCTCCCTTCTCCCCAACCCCAACCCCCAACCCCTAACCCCTAACACCCATCTCTCCAACCAATCCCTCACTGATAACTCAACCGAATCTAAACTCAGGCTGAGGAAGCCTCAACCAGTTGAAAACCAAGAGCTTGCGCCTTGTTCGAGAGATTGTTGATTAGCCGTTGACGATACTGTTGTTCGTAATAATCTGCCCCCAGATCTTGATCTAGTTATTTCAAATAAGAACGAGACACTAAGTAACACAATAAGTACGAATAATTTCATCAAGGGGTGTACCCAAAGGAGCATAGATTCTGGCTCTCTTTAATGCACTAAAATCATGTTCGATATCATTTAAATCAGGAGAATATTTTGGCAAAAACACTACCTGATGACCTGCTTCCTCTACCAGGCGTTCGGCGAGATCAGCCGAGCCGTTGTCTAATGACTGTCTTCCGATGAATTGGTGCCTTATCCATAATTAATACTGATGTTATGGGCGCGAGAGGGCAATAAATATAAAGATAACCACCCTTCAAAACCTTCGGCATTCAGGCTTCTCGTCAATACCATCGGTGCAATAAAGTCTTTTTTTCCCTTTCTTCTCCCAGCGACAAGGTTCTCTCTTTTTCCTCGTTTTCCTTGTCTATCTCCCCAGACTTTCTTCCATTTTTGTGCATCGGGCATAAAAACAGGCTTGAAATCCTTCAAACCCTGACTCATCAATAAATACAAGGCTTTCACTTCCATATATTTTAATCAATTTCCTCAGCAATCTGTAGTATTTTATTCTTTCTTCTCAGTTTCTTTCTCTATAACGAAGTTACTTCTTTTTTCTGGTGACTTTCATTTTCTTTAAGGCCTAGCAAATAGCCCTTGGTCTGACTCCAAACTTCTCGGCTCTGTCTCTTAATCTTGCATCGGGATTTTCTTGGACATCTTTTGACAGTGCTTTCCAGTCCAGCTTTCTCTGACGGTGTTTTACCTTTGTTGCTTCCAGTTTTTCGCTACGAACGCCATCTATATATTGTGGCTCTTCCTATATTAAATAGAGCGGCGGCTTTGGTTATGCTTCCTCCATTCTCTACATAATCAATTACTTTTTTTTCTCAAGTCTAGGCTATAGGACATTTTTCTGTATGGGTTGCTTGTTTCTCCTTATTTTACCCTATTTTTTACTTGTATCATACTTATTTGAAATGATTATAGCTTGTTTGATCTACCCGGAATCACCGCCGCAGAGAGCGCGGTGAGGATGTCAATACTCTACAAGATTGAGCGGGTATTTCCTCCCGACCGGGCCGGAGCGGGAATCAAAACTATAATTAGAATCATTAAACCCCAACCATAACCCCGCCTCGATAGCCGATAACCGATCGCTAAACATGGATCCATCTTTCGCCCTTACTCTGCAAATTGTCATCACTGTGGTGGCGGGGATTACAGCCCAAGTCATCGCCGAATACCTGAAAGTTCCCAGTATTGTTTTCCTGCTCATTTTTGGGATTGCTTTAGGGTCCGATGGTTGGGAAATTTTACAGCCCCAAAGTCTGGGAATTGGCTTAGAAGTCCTTGTTGCTCTCTCTGTGGCGATTATCCTATTTGAAGGCGGTTTAAGCTTAAGCGGACGAGAATTAGGGCGAGTTTCTGGCAGTTTACGCAATCTTGTCACCCTCGGTACTTCCATCACTCTCATCGGTGGCGGTATGGCAGCCCACTGGTTGGGGGAATTTCCCTGGCCGATCGCTTTTCTTTACGCTTCTTTAGTGGTAGTAACCGGTCCGACGGTGATCGGGCCTTTGCTGAAGCAAGTCGCCGTAGATCGACGGGTGGCGACGCTTCTGGAAGGGGAAGGGGTATTAATCGACCCTGTGGGCGCAATTTTAGCCGTAGTGGTGCTAAATACGATTATTGATAGTCATGCCCGCCCCATGGAAATTATCACCGGTTTAACCCTACGTTTAGGCATCGGGGCGGCGATCGGCATTGCTGGAGGCGGATTGTTAAGTTTTATTATAAAAACTTGCAATTTTTTGACTTTTGAGTTAAAGAATCTCGTGGTTTTAGCGGGAGTCTGGGGGTTATTTGGTTTATCGCAATTTAGTCGCAGTGAATCGGGGTTAATGGCGGTGGTAATGGCGGGAATTGTGCTAAAAGCGGCGGCAGTTCCCGATGAGCGGTTATTAAGACGTTTTAAGGGTCAATTAACGACTCTTTGCGTGTCGGTACTGTTTATTTTACTAGCGGCGGATCTTTCGATCGCCAGTGTGATCGCTTTGGGTTGGGGCAGCGTCCTGACGGTGTTAGTCTTGATGCTGGTGGTACGTCCCCTGAGTGTGGCTCTGTGTACCCTAAAAAGTGACCTAAATTGGCGACATAAGCTATTTATCGCTTGGGTTGCCCCTAGAGGAATCGTCTCTGCCTCCGTAGCTTCTTTATTTGCCATTTTACTCACCCGTGCCGGTATTAATGGCGGTGAAGCGATCAAAGCTTTAGTCTTTTTAACAATTTTAATGACCGTTTTTATTCAGGGATTAACGGCGCGGTGGGTGGCAAAAGGGCTAAAAATCACTTCTTCTGCGGCAACAGGGGCAGTAATCGTCGGTTGTAATCCCCTAGGTCGCTTAATCGGCTGTTTATTCCAAGAACAAGGAGAAAACGTGGTTTTAATCGATACGGATGCCAGGGCCTGTCAGCAAGCAAAAGAAGACGGTTTGACGGTGCTGCAGAGTAGCGCACTTGATACAAAAATACTGCAAGAAGCGGGCATCGAATCCATGGGGACTTTTCTGGTTTTGACTAATAATAGCGAGGTTAATCTGGTTTTAGCCCAAAGAGCCAGCGAGGAATTTCATCCTCCCCGGTTGTTGGCTGCCTTTGCGGGAACCCCTAACCCAGATAAAAATAAGGTTAATCAGGTTTTTCTCCCTAGTTTTTCGGTCAAGGAATGGAATCAGTATTTAGACGATAATCAGATTAAATTGGGTAAAACTATCTTTAAAGCCGATGATTTGAGCGAACAACAAACCAGATTGACTAAATTAATTGAAAATGGCGAACTGCTGCCCCTACTATTGCGTCGCGATAATTCCCTACAGGTAGTCACAGAAAGGGAAGAATGGCGCACAGGAGACGAATTAATCTATATTCTGCGCGATTTACGCCCACAACTGCTTAAACGTCTTTCCGGCACTGTCAGAACCCGTTTATCTTTAGAAATCTTACCCGAAGTGGAAATCGCCACCAGTAGATAAGTGATAGGACAAAATTAACTTCTTGGTGAGGATAGGCACTCTGGCAACTTAAACTTAGCCAAAAAAAACGGTACACTGATAACTGATAATTGACAACTGATCACTGCTTATGCCTCCCCGTTGGCCCCGTCAACCCGATCGCAAAAACGATCCCGCTTTCCGACGTTTAGATGATCGCATGAATTTCGCCGTTCATGTAGCGGGTTTTTTAGCGATTAATTCAGGGTTGTGGTTTTTTCATATCATTAAATTTTCCGATTGGACTTGGTTAAATCTGTTCACGGGAATTTGGGCTATTCTATTGGTGGGACATTTGATTTATATAGCGGCGATCGCTAACTACTCGGTAACATCCCATGGCTAACACAACTCAGGACATCGAAAATCTGGCGGCCCAAATCGGCGACAATATCTACATTGACGTGGCTAAATGGCATCTCTATCTCCGGGAAGCACATTTACACAGCGTCGTTGCCGAAAAAGTCTTCCCTTTGCTCGAAAACGACAGCTTAAGCGAGAATGCAGTCATGTCTATCCTGCGGGAGATTAAAGTCACCCTCGGAGGAGGTCATCTGCAAGTTTCTCTAGCGGATTTGTTACCCAGCAAATGTCAGATAGATTTAATCGATTTGCTGGAAGAATACCAAAAAAGTCGCTAAAATTCCCCAATACTATGCCTGATAACTCGCAGACTAGGACTAACAGGCTAAAGTAGTTATACCATTTTTCATAAGTAATGGCAGAGATGGTTAATCGCCCTCACCCCTAACCCCCCACCCCCCCAACCCCCCGACATCGGGGGGCAAGGGTAGAAGATACCTGCCAAGAATAAAGAAAAATGGTATTAGAAATAGTCCCCCAGAAGCAAACCATGGAAATAGGTGTCCCCAAAGAGATTAAAGATCAGGAGTTTCGCGTCGGTTTGAGTCCTAGTAGTGTGCGTGTACTCAATGATCGCGGTCATAGGGTATTTGTGGAAACGGCCGCCGGGTTGGGCGCCGGATTCAGCGATGAGGATTACCAAAAAGCCGGGGGCAAAATTGTGGAAAAAGCGGCCCAAGTTTGGGATAAACCGCTAATTGTTAAGGTAAAAGAGCCGCTTAAGGCAGAATACGGCTTTTTAAACAAGGAAGCTCTCCTATTCACCTATTTACACCTAGCGGCCGAGCGCTATTTAACGGAAGCATTAATCGAGTCTGGAACAACTGCGATCGCTTATGAAACGGTCGAGCTTGCCGATGGTCGCTTGCCTCTCTTAACTCCCATGAGTGTTATTGCCGGTCGTCTTTCGGTACAATTTGGGGCCCGCTATCTGGAAAAACAACAGGGAGGTAGGGGAGTTTTACTGGGGGGTTTCCCCGGGGTGAGTCCTGGACAAGTGGTTATCCTTGGCGGTGGTGTGGTGGGTACGGAAGCGGCCAGAATTGCCATCGGTATGGGGGCAAAAGTAACTATTTTAGATATTAACGTCGAGCGCTTGGCCTATTTAGAAACTTTATTCGGTTCGCGGGTAGAATTGCTTTATAGTAGCCCGGCACAATTAGAAAATGTGGTTCCTAAGGCCGATTTATTGATTGGGGCAGTGCTAGTCTTAGGAAAACGAGCGCCGACGCTGGTTTCTCGCTCTTTAGTCGCCAAAATGAACCCTGGTTCCGTAATTGTCGATGTGGCAGTGGACCAAGGGGGCTGCGTGGAAACCCTGCGGGCCACTTCCCACAGTCAACCGACTTACCTGGAGTCGGGAGTAGTACATTATGGAGTGCCTAATATGCCTGGAGCAGTACCCTGGACGGCAACCCAAGCTTTAAATAATAGTACCCTACCCTACGTTATTAAATTAGCCGACCATGGGTTAAAAGCCTTGGATCAAGATGTTTCCCTCGCTAAGGGGTTAAATGTCGCCAATCATCGGTTAATTCATCCAGCAGTGCGCGAAGTTTTTCCCGATTTGATTTGAGCAGTAATTTCAGGGCTGATGGTGGTATTTTCCAAGAGCTATGACTAAGAATTTATGGACAAGGGATGAGCTGCTGATCGCTCTCAATTTATACTATAAATTTCCCTATGGACAATTCCACACCAATAATCCTGTTATTATCGAAGTCGCTGAAAAGTTACAGCGAACACCATCGGCCCTGGTGATGAAATTATGTAATTTTGGTTCTCTCGATACCAGGCATCAATTGCGAGGAGTACAGGGGTTAAAAGGTATCAGTAAAGCTGATCGACAAATCTGGCAGGAGTTCGAGGATAAATGGACAGAATTAGCCCTAGAAAGTGAGGAAAAATTACAGGTTCTTTTAGGAGGTATCAACGAACAGCAAGAGGATTTTACTAGACTTGATTTTTCGGAAAAGATCAAAACAGAAACCGAGGCAATCAGAAAAGTTAGAATCGGACAAAACTTTTTCAGAAAGACAATTTTAGCCCTATATAACTATCGTTGCTGTATTACAGGAAATCCCATTCCTCTCTTACTAACAGCTAGTCATATATTACCCTGGAGTCAATTTCCCGAACAGCGTTTAAACCCTCATAATGGTCTGTGCCTAGCTCGTACTCATGATACTGCGTTTGATCGAGGTTTAATTAGTTTCGATGAGGATTTAAGATTAATTATTGGCCATGAGATCGAAAAAAAGGCTCAGGATCAAGGTAGCGAGACGTTAGAACTAAATTTTATCAACTATCGCGGTAAAACTTTAAATGTTCCCGCTCGCTTTTCACCAGATTTGGATTTTTTAAACTATCATCGCTATCATATATTTCAGGGCTAAAAATAGTATAAGGTCAATTAAATTATCAATTGAATTACTTTGTTTATAATTGAGTTTGTCTAAACCACTTTTGCAATTTCAGCTTGTGTATAAAGTTTTATGTACAGATTCAACATTTCTGGTCACTAAGCCACAGCAAATCCCGTATATTTGCGTACTTTAGGATAACGAAAGCCGAGTACTATATCTTCTTTGGGAATACCTGCCTCCATCAAATCAGTAGCTATACCTTCCTCCGTTTCATCACATTGAATCCAGACTTTATCGACAACCAAGCTAAGGTGAATTGGTGTTGCATGGAGATACTTATTACCACTCCAACCGAAATCTAAAACTAGATAATGTCCTCGTTCATCATCAAATATAACCTGAGAAGTGTAGCCATCAGGTAAGGTAGCACGATAGTTAGCATGATTCTGGAGAACAGTCTTAATAATACCTTGATATTTTAATCGGGTATCCATTGCATGATTACCTCACTTTCATCATCAAAGACAATTAGTTTCACAATCTGGTTCTTTAGCAATACCTGCCCTAATTCTATACTAAAAACACTGTTAAAAGTTGGCTGAGATATGGCCAGATAAAGAACTCGCTCAACCTTCATCTCGTTAAGGATTTGACGATACAAGACGTACTGCCCTAAAGCTTGCTGTAAATCCTTTACGTCAGACTGTCCTACAAAGCTTTTCACTTCAACGACAATTTTCCGCAATTCTTTCTCCGCACTGATTAAGCGTTCTGCTCCCAAATCAGCGGATAAACGCTTCTTGCCAATTTGAAGTGGAAAAGGATCGTGAGTGATTGCCCACCCGTCCTTCTCTAAAGCAAGTTTTACAGTGTCGTGGTAAATATCTCTTGCAGACACAAAAATTCAGACGATAAATACTCTCATCACCAGTATAGCCAATTTTTCTGTTCTAAACAGAGAAAAATATTAAAAGGGGAGAATTAATCCCCCCATTAATTTAGACAAAGAAACTATTGACCGCAATAGTACCGAGCGCCGGGAAAGTACCCGTTAACCCAGTCAGATTAATCACCAAATCATTAGCACTTTGGAAACCCGCCGTACCGTCGTTGATAATTAGGTAAGTAGAAGAACTATTGTCCCGCACTAAAACAGCACTGTTAATTCCGAGAGCTTGATTTCCGGCTGTTGCCCCATTAGCATCGGTAAAGACGTTAGTAACAATGGTGTTAATATTGGTCGTGGTGCTATCTGCGGCCCGGGTAAAAGCGACCGGGGCATTAATGGCCGCACCAGCTTGACTAAGCAGGTCAATTTTATCAGTACCAATGGCAAAATCCGTAACTCGGTCTAGGGCTGTCGAGGTGGACTGACTAAATTGGAAGATGAAGATGTCTGTCCCCACCCCACCGGTTAAAGTATCGATTCCAGCAGCACCATTGAGGCTATTATTGCCACTATTCCCTGTAATCTGGTTATTTAAGCCATTACCCGTGCCATTAAAATTACCAGTACCAGTGAGAAGGAGATTTTCCACGTTGTCAGGAAGGGTATAGGAAATGGAAGCTTGCACGGTATCGGTTCCCTGGTTGAGAGCTTCAATGACCAAATCCCCGGCATCATTTACCGTATAAGTATCGTTACCATCTAATCCAGTCAGGGCATCTGCTCCAGAGGTTCCCGCAAGGGTGTCCGGACCAGAAATACCGATAAAGTCATCATTATTGATAGTTCCCGTAGCAGTAGCGGTGGTAATAGTAGCGCCGTTGGTGGCATTGGAGAGGGTGACAGTAAAGGTTTCGTTCAGTTCTACCGTTGTATCTCCCTGGACGTTAACGGTAATTACTTTTGAGGTTTCCCCCGCCGCAAAACTCACTACCCCACTGGGTAACACGGACCCGACAAAATCAGTGGCATTGGCGGGATTGGTTCCGCTGCCGGTAACTGCCCAGTTGACGTTATTGCTTCCGGTGGTATTAACCGCACGAGTGACGGTGAAGGTGAAGGCTTTACTGCCACTGTTGCCCTCGGTTTGATTGGCACTGGTGGCGGCAATGGCGAGGGTGGGGATTGCGGGGGTACCCACATTTAAGGCCCATAACTCCCGACCGTTCACGCCGTCATCGGCAGTGAAGTACAGGGTGCTGCCCACTACTCTCAGGTTTTGGGGGTTGGAGCCAGAGGCACCGGGGCGGATGTCGCCTACCAGAACCGTACCGGCCGCCGTGCCGTCGCTCTTCCACAATTCCTCACCGTTCACGCCGTCATCGGCAGTGAAGTACAGGGTGCTGCCCACTACTCTCAGGTTTTGGGGGTTGGAGCTAGAGGCACCGGGGCGGATATCTTTGACCAGAACCGTACCGGCCGCCGTGCCGTCGCTTTTCCACAATTCATAACCGTTCACGCCGTCATCGGCAGTGAAGTACAGGGTGTTGCCCACCGCCGTCAGATTGCGGAGGTTGGAGCTAGAGGCACCGGGGCGGATATCTTTGACCAGAACCGTACCGGCCGCCGTGCCGTCGCTTTTCCACAATTCATAACCGTTCACGCCGTCATTGGCCCGGAAGAAGAGGGTGTTGCCCGCTGCCGTTAGATAGCGGGGGTAGGAGCCCCCCGAACCGGGGCGGATATCTTTGACCAGAACCGTACCGGCCGCCGTGCCGTCGCTCTTCCATAATTCCTGACCGTTAAAGCCGTCATTGGACCGGAAGAACAGGGTGTTGCCCACCGCCGTTAGATAGTAGGGGCTGGAGCCCCCCGAACCGAGGCGGATGTCTTTGACCAAAACCGTACCCGCCGCCGTGCCGTCGCTCTTCCACAGTTCAGTGCCGTTAACGCCGTCATTGGCCCGAAAGAACAGGGTGTTGCCCACCACCGTTAGATAGCCGGGGGAGGAACCAGATAAACCGGGGAAGATATCTTTAACTAAAAAAGGAACGGAGTCGTCGTCAACAATAGTCACGGTTGCCGTAGATGGAGTGCCGAGAGTAGCGCCGTTGGTGGGATTAGAGAGGGTGACAGTAAAGGTTTCGTTCAGTTCTACCGTTGTATCTCCCTGGACGTTAACAGTAATTACTTTTGAGGTTTCCCCCGCCGCAAAACTCACTACCCCACTGGGTAACACGGACCCGACAAAATCAGTGGCATTGGCGGGATTGCTGCCAGTGCCGGTAACTGCCCAGTTGACGTTATTGCTTCCGGTGGTGTTATCCGCACGAGTGACGGTGAAGGTGAAGGCTTTACTGCCACTGTTGCCCTCGGTTTGGTTGGCACTGGTGGCGGCAATGGCGAGGGTGGGAATTGCGAGCGTACTCACATTTAAGGCCCACAATTCATCATTGTTCACGCCGTCATTGGCCCGGAAGTACAGGGTGCTGTCCACCACCGTCAGATTGCGGGGGTAGGAGCCAGAGGCGCCGAAGCGGATGTCGGCCACCAGAACCCTACCGGCCGCCGTGCCGTCGCTTTTCCATAATTCAAGACCGTTCACGCCGTCAAAGGCATTGAAGAACAGGGTATTGCCCACCGCCGTTAGATTTTGGGGGAAGGAGCTATAGAAACCGGGGAAGATATCCTTAACTAAAAAAGGAGTTGACATGATTTTTTCCTCAATAAAGGGTGAAAATTAAACAGTTAAGTAGTCGTGCAAAATAAATTTCCTAGTGAAGAAAGGCACTCATGCAAGAGGCAAGAGGCAAGGGGGGGGTTAGATTTGTGTAATTAATTTTGCTTAGTGGGACTTAAACAAATTTTAAGCCCAAACAAGACCTAAACTGGCTTTGTAAGCGGCAAACACATCCAGATTCTCGGTCAGCCACTTAAAGAAGCGGAAAGACATCGCTGTCCGAAAAGCTTCCAAGGCTTCCACAAAAGTGTTTAAAGGTCGATTCGCCCACCGCCTTTGCAATCCCCCAGTTAACTTATGCCACAAGATAAATGTATAGGCACAAAACCCCAAGATAAAATGACG
>NZ_JAPZSO010000048.1:0-9022 GCF_027531715.1 Microcystis sp. LE19-8.1F
AAAGCCACTCTTAATCGTGTCTTGGAACGAAATAGAGGCTTTTAAAGACTGCGTACATGGAGAATTAAAACAAGAATTACCCTCGAAAAGCCTATTTTTCCACTAAGTATTTATGCTCATTGCAAAGGTGAGATGCTCCCACTTTATCTCAGGTTAAAGAAGGTATTATGGCAAAATTTGCTTTGTTAATTGGTGTGAGCGAGTATTCCGAAGGATTGCGTTCAATTTCTAGCGCGACTCAAGACATTGAAGCAATGCGCCGAGTATTAGAGCATCCGGACATGGGAGCCTTTGATCAGGTTACAGTGTTGTCTAACCCAGACAAAGGGAGCATGGAAAGAGCAGTCGAGGATTTATTTACTAATCGCCAGAGAGACGACTTAGTTCTTTTATATTTTTCTGGACATGGTCTTAAAGATCAAACGGCTGAATTTTGCCTAAGTGCAAGAGACACTGAGCGTGATCAGAATGGAGAGCTTCGTATCTCAACAATTTTAGCCGCAAGTAAACTTAATAAGTATATGAACAATAGTCGTTCCCAAAGGCAGATGATTATTCTCGACTGCTGTTTTAGCGGAGCATTGGTTCAGGGAATGCCAATCAAAGGGGAACTTAACATTCAAGAGGAATTAGGAGGTAAAGGAAGGGCGATTTTAACCTCTTCTAGTCCGATTGAATATTCTTTTGAGTCGGAAGATAAAGATTTGTCCATCTATACAAAATATCTAGTTGAAGGAATTGAAACTGGTGCAGCAGATAAGGATGGTGATCAATTAATTTCTGTTAATGAATTGCATGAGTATGCCAGCGAACGAGTAAAGGAAGCTGCCCCGGCAATGACTCCCAAATTTTATCTTTCTCTTGAAGGAGAGGATACTATTTATTTAGCCAAATCTCCTCTTGCTGCCACTAATCCTATATTTATTTATCGTGAGAAGGTTAGAGAAATTCTAGATGAATGGAGCAAGGAAAATATATGTAAAGAAAATTTTAATCGTGTAGAAAGAAACTGCCTAAATGAACTAAGAAACGAATTAGATTTATCATTACAGGAGGCAGATATTATTGAACAAGAGAATCTTGCGCCATTCAGAAAAAGATTACAAAATCTAACAGAGTACAAAGCAACTTTTAGAGAATTATTAGCTGATTCTATTTCAATAACAGAAGGAAACAGAAGGAGACTAAAAGAGTTACAAAGCCGTTACGGGCTGAGGGATGATGATATTCAGGTGATTGAAGAAGAAGTGCAAAATGAGGTTTATCCCATTACTCCGACGATTCCACCAATCACTTCGCCTTCTGCAAAAATCGCCCAAATTTTGCATTCTATAAAAACTTTAAAGCCCCAAAATTTCAAATTAAATCTGCCAGTTAGCATAGGAATAGCATCAATAGCAGTTGTAAGTTTATTTGCCATTTATCGCCCTGATAATTGTCCAAAACAAACGGGAGACTTTATTAGTGAAGGAGAAGAAGTTCTTAATTACTCTCAACCGTTTAACAAGAAGAAAGGTACAGAATATTTTGCACAGTGTGATTATCAAAAAGCCCTGTTAAGATTTAAGGACGCATGGCAACAGGATAGGCTAGATGCAGAAACATTAATTTACTTAAATAATGCTTTACTAGAAGCCAATAAAATGCAATATTACACGATTGCTGTTGCTGTTAGTATTCCCAAAAATCAAAGTGACTTTAATGATGATGATGGTGATAGTCGAGCAAAAGAAATGTTACGAGGAGTAGCGCAATTACAAACAAAAATTAATCTGGGACTTTTAAATGACAATGATCCATTCCTCAAGTATTTTCCAGATCAAAATTTTATCAATAAAAAAGCGATTAATGGTAAGGGATTAAAAGTTGTCATTACTAATGATGAAAATGACGAATTACTAGCCAAAAAGACAGCATCATCTCTTTCCCAGCGTCCTGAAATTTTAGGGGTTGTTGGTCACTATCCCAGTGAAATGACTCTAGCAACGGTGGATATTTATAATCAAAATAATTTAGTTTTGATTTCTCCGGGATCAACGACTAGCGAGCTTACTAAACACCCCAGAAAAAATTTTCTGCGAACTGTTTTTTCCGTCGAGCAACAATCTCCTGCCATTGCAAAATTTTTACAAGAAAAGTCTATTAAAAAAGTGGTGGGCTTTTATAGTGAAGGAAGTCCATTTAGTGAATCTTTTTTTAATAGTTTTAAAACTATTTTTACACGCCCTCCATTCTCTGGAACTGTAGTAAAATTAGATGAATTTGATCTCGGAAATAATTTTAAGGCAGAAGAAGCCATCCAAGAGTTACGAAAAAGACAAGGAAAAATAACAGAAGAAATAGGGCTTGTACTATTCCCAAAAGCAATTGGCGATGCTCAAGGCGATGCAATTAGACTTATAAAACTTAATAATAGTCAAAATTGGGTTATCGGATCATGGGGGCTTCGTAGTTCTCGTACCTTAGAACAAATTAACAACCTACAACCTTTTCAAAAGTTTGTTATTACGGTTCCTTGGGATTCTTTAACCAGTCCTAACCAGGATTTTCTTAAGGATGCCAAAATTTTATGGACTACAACTTCTGTTAATGCAATAACGGCCCTATCCTATGATGCAACTCTTGCTCTAACAAAAGCTCTAGAAAAGGCAAATACTCCCACACGAATTAATATCCTTGAACAATTAAAGTCTCTTGATTTTCTTGTCACTAAAGGTGCAACTGGGACAATTCAATTCGATGAAAATGGCGATCCCCAAAATCCCTCCGTAGAATTTGTTCGCATTGTGGAGTGTCGGACACTAAGTTCAGATTTTGCTTTTGTCCCAATCAAGCATCCTACTGCTAAAGATGATGGTTTATCCTGTTTAAACTCACCCAAAAAGCCTAGTCCCTAGCTAATCAGGGTTGACGGAAAAAGTCTGAAATGCCGCTAGGAAAAAGGTTTCGACTCAATCAAGCGATCGCCCCTCTTGTAGGTTGGGTTGAGGAACGAAACCCAACACAGAATTAAATAACCAACTAAAATAATCTATACTAAGCCAATAAAGCCCGTTTTATTGGCTTTCCTGCCTCCTATCGACAGTAGGCTAAAACTAATAAGTGGGTGGGTGGAATTAAATATAAGATGAACGTAGGTTGGGTTGAAGCATGAAACCCAACGCCTGCATGGGTTACGCTACCGCTAACCCATCCTACAAATAATTTTGCCTCCCTACTTAATTAATATCATCGTCGCAATTACTCGTGGACTGGAGACAACAACTGATTATTTTTACCCGTTATCCGGAATTGGGGAAAGTAAAAACCCGTATGATTCCAGCTTTGGCAGCCGAGGGAGCCGAAGAATTGCACCGCAAACTGGCCGAATATACTCTCGGTAAATTAGCGGGTTTGAGGAGTTTTCTCTCTCTGATCATTTACTACCATGGCGGCAGCGAGGAAAAAATGCGTACTTGGTTAGGTGTGCATTATTCCTATCATTCTCAACGGGGAAAAGACTTAGGAGAAAAGATGCAAAATGCCTTTGCCGATGGTTTTGCTCAAGGGATGACAGCGATCGCTATTATTGGCACAGATTGTCCAGAAATCGGGGAAAAAGAGATTTTAGCAGCCTTTGAAGCCCTAAAAACCCACGATATGGTTTTAGGGCCGGCGTTAGATGGAGGATACTACCTAATTGCTTTAAAACAGGTCTTTCCAGAGCTTTTTGACGGTATTCCCTGGGGAACGGGGGAAGTCTTAGCAAAAACCCAGACAATCGCCGCTAAACTGGCTTTAAAAACCGCTTATCTGCCTAAATTAGCCGATATTGATCGCCCGGAAGACCTGCCCATCTTAAAAAAATACCTGCCAGAATTAAGGTTGAACGATGACGGGGGTTCCCATGCGGACTAAATCAAACAACACTTTCACATCCTGATTCCGCATCCGCACACAACCATGGGAAGCGGCGCGACCGAGGGAATTTTCCGCAGGGGTGCCATGAAAACCGATGGAATTTTTGCCGTCAGTCCAAAAACCGATCCATCTTTCCCCTAGGGGACTATTGGGACCAGGGGCGCTGACTTTGCCTGTCCAGGGACTTTTCCAGACGGGATTGCGAACTAATTCCCGCACTTCAAATTTACCTGTGGGGGTTTCCCAGCCTTTTTTGCCGACGGCGACGGTAAATTGTGCTAAAACTTGCTTATCTTGATAAACGTAAACTTTTCTCTCTTTCAGTTTTAAGACCAGATGGGTAGCGAGAGTTTAATTGGCCGCCGTATTCGGGGTGACAGTGCTGATTTGGTTAGCTTGGGCCGGATATACGGGTAAACAAGTTAATCCTAATCCGATGATTAAGAGGGTCAAATTTCGTTTGAACGCCATTGTTCCCACACTCCTCAATTGCGATAGCGATGATTTTTCAGGATAGCAAATAGGGAACTTTTTGGAAGCTCAAGCCGTCTGGGCTGTGCCGGTTTTAGCTTCGTACTGCCGACAACCTTCACAGGGACCTGTGGGATTAACCGCACAACGCAAATGGGGGGAATAGGCATTAAAACGACAACTAAGATCACCGATCAAGGCCGGTTTATTTTCTGTCTCTAGAGGAATTGACAAAAAATCACTGGCCATCACCGGGCTGTATTCGTGACGATAGCGAATCCCCCTCAAACGGTTACTTAATCTCTGTTGGGATCGGTTAATCAACCAGAGACTAACGAGAGAGGGAAAGAGGGCAAGGATAAAAACAAAGGTTATCCTGATCACGATTTCAGTTTAGGCGATCGCCAGTGCTGCTAACTTATTATTGAGGCCGGCGCTAGAAATTAGGCCATAACCAGGGAAGACTTAAGGGGTTCTTCCTTTTTGCTTTCATAAACTCCCGCAGTACTGGGGAATCCTCTGGTTAGTTCCCGCACTTTAATCTCACCTGCTTGCAGGGATTTGGTCAAAATTTCCATGGCAACCACGGGTTTACCCGCACCACAGAAGAATAAATCGGCGGCGAAATAGCCGTGTTCAGGCCAGGTGTGGATCGCGATATGAGATTCAGCTAAAGTCGCCGTCGCGGTAACTCCGTGGGGACTGAACTGGTGGACACACAAATCGATCAGCGTTGCTTCTCCTGCCGTAATTCCATCGAGGATAGCGCGACGAATGCGCTCGGGATCGTTGAGGAGGTCAGCAGGTACTTGCCAAGCATCGACAATCAAATGGGTTCCCAGTTTGGTCATTTTTTTTTCAATACTCCCTATCGAAAAACCTTCACAGATTTACCAGCATAACACAATTTTTCTAACTTGTGCAAAAAAGATCTGGTTTTTCTCGGTTACTTTCTCTAAAAACTGGGACAGAGCAGGGGAGAAGGGTGTGGGGTGTGGGGTGTGGGGTGTGGGGTGTGGGGTGTCGGGTGTCGGGTGTAGGGTGTAGGGTGTGGGGTGTGGGGTGAAGGCTTACGTCTGCTTGACAATAGTATTGTTAGGCGTTAGGATTTGAGTGTGGTGGACTACCACTAAAATTAGCTAAATGCAATGAACAGCGACCATTTGCCCAATATCCACCCCGGTGAAATCCTCAAGTTAGATTTTCTGGAACCGCTCAATATTACCCCCTACAGACTGAGCAAAGATTTAAGCGTAGCTCAAACTCGTATCGGTGAGATTTTAGCTGGTAAGCGTAGTATCACTGCGGACACAGCTTTGCGTCTGTCACGATATTTTGGTAACAGTCCTCAGTTTTGGCTGAATCTTCAAACAGACTACGATCTCCGTCAAGCTCAGACAAAGAATGCCGAAGTTTATAACCAAATTCCTATTACTCCATTTACAGATTTAGCTTAGGGGACTAATTTTATCTAGGAGGGGGGACGGGATTAGTGGGGACGGTGGGACTGGGAGAAGCGGCAGGAATGGGGGGATTTTCGGGTTTACGGACTTGGGGGACGGGTAACAGATAGAAAAGTAGGGCGCAAGCGACAAGACTGCCTAATCCCGCCAAAAAAGGTACTGTCCGACTGGCCGCCGATTCATTCACCTTATGGTAGCGACGGGAAACTGGCTGTAATTTCAGGGTTAGGTCAGGTAAAGTGCGAGTATCGGCAAAAAATTGGTCAATCGCTTCTATTAAATCGAATAACTGCACGGTACTGATTTCTATCTTCACCGGACTTTCTGGGATGTTCAAGTCCGTTGATGGATACCAGACCAGACGATGGAGATTATGGTCAATCTTTTCTAGGTACACATGATCTGGTTCATGGACGGGGTCTTGGGGATGACGAACACCACTTAAAAATTCTTGGGCATACTGACTGACCGCTTGTACCAAATTTTCCAAGAAAACCCGACCACCTTGCAGGACTTTATTGGCCCCGATTAACCGACATTCTACGTTAGTCAAAATTGAGAGTAAAGGTCGGCTATCCCCGGGGTTAGCCGGGGCAAAATCATCGCCGAAACCATCGAGAATCAGGGTACAATTGGGCAGGCTATACTGTCTTCTCATTTTTACACGATCTCCCCATCAAATAAACTAATCCAAAACCGCTGCATTCCCGTCGTACCAGTACAAAATAATAACTGATCGAGGAGGGATAAAGCCAGTTCATTTAAAGCATTTTCATCGGCTAGATAAACCGATACTTTGGCCCGCCGGGGGTTCATGCGACTGCGAAAATTGGAGCGAAATCTTTCTAGGTATTCTGATAAAAGAAAATTATTATCCACGGGTAAACCCTTTGATTCCATCTGTTGCCGCGCTAACAGTAATTGTCGGATGGATATAGCTAGGGGTTTGGCCCGGTAACTGGCAATGATAACTAAAGCTTTTGCTTGGTCAAGGGTCAGACGGTCGAGGGTGTAGGAAATTCGCCACGGATTAGTACAGCGTAAGCGCCAGAAAATAATCCGGTTTTTGATAATTTTATCGAGTCCTAGTTCTTTACAGAGGGCTAACAGGGCCTCCCCGGCACCGACTTCTAAGGATTCCAACGCTAACAGCATTAAATCGATATGCTGTTGGAGATGTAGGGCGCATTGCTGACTTGCAATCGGAAAATCGGGTAAAACGCTTAAAATAACCGGTTTTTCTGTGGCTGATGTTGTAGATTCGGGCGTTAGGCTAGTAGGGGTCATGATATAGGAGAACTAAAACACAAGGGCGATCGAGTCAGGGTATTGTAAATTGTATTGTATAGATAGCTGTCCCCCATTTTACGAGACACGGAAACCGAATGGATCTGAAATCATTGATTCGCGATATTCCCGACTTTCCCAAACCGGGTATTGTCTTCCGCGATATTACTACCCTACTCAATCATCCCCAAGGATTACGTTACACGATCGATACCCTAACGGCAAAGTGTCGCGATTACGGTTTATCCCCCGATTACATTGTCGGTATGGAATCCAGGGGTTTTCTCTTTGGTGTTCCTTTAGCATACCAATTAGAAGCGGGATTTATTCCCGTCCGGAAACCGGGCAAATTACCCGCCGCCGTGCATAGTATCGAGTATGATTTGGAATACGGAAGCGATAGCCTCGAAATTCATCAGGACGCGGTGGCATCCCATCATAAAGTCTTAATTGTCGATGATTTAATCGCGACGGGAGGGACGGCGAAAGCAACGGCTGATTTATTAGAAAAAATTGGTTGTGAGGTGTTAGGATTTGCCTTTATCATCGAGTTAATCGACCTCGGTGGTCGGGAAAAATTACCCGATTTACCGATTATTACCCTCATCGATTATTAGGTTTTTTCTATGACGGCGACTGATGATAATTATAAGGCTGCAAACGCTCGATCGAGTGCTAATGGGTTACAATCTCTCCTAACTAGCGAAACTTTTTTATATATTGTCAAGCGTGTTCTCCAGGGTTTATTAACTCTGTTGTTGGCCTCGGCTTTGAGTTTCGCTATTATCCAATTAACCCCAGGCGGTTTTCTGGCTTTGCTTGACCTTAATCCCAAGATTAGTCAGGAAACTAAAGAACAATATATTGCCCTTTTTGGTTTAAAAGACCCGGCGATTGTCCAGTATTTTAAATGGTTGTGGCAAGTGGTAACTCAGTTTAATTTTGGTCTGAGTTTTACCTATTTTCGTCCCGTGTCTTCCCTATTATTAGAGAGAATTCCAGCGACGTTATTAATGTCTTTGACTTCCATCATTCTAACCTGGGCGATTGCGATTCCCTTGGGCATTCTCAGCGCCGTCAAACAAAACCAATTTATCGATAAATTTTTTCGAGTTATCAGTTATCTTGGTCAAGGTTTCCCCAGTTTTATCACTGCCCTTTTACTGCTAATTCTCGCCCAAAATGTCTCGCCGCTTTTACCGGTGGGTGATATGACCAGTATTAACTATTCGGAATATTCCCCTATCGGTAAAGTTTTAGATATCGCTTGGCACATGATTTTACCAACTATTGCCCTGACAGTTACCAGTTTTGCCGGATTACAAAGATTGATGCGGGGACAATTATTAGATGTTCTGCGACAGGATTATATTCAAACTGCCAGGGCGAAAGGTTTACCGGAAAATAAAGTTATCTATGTCCACGCTTTACGCAATGCTATTAATCCCCTGATAACTCTTTTGGGCTTTGAATTTTCCAGTTTGTTAAGTGGGGCATTTATCGCCGAATTTTTCTTTAACTGGCCCGGATTAGGTCGTTTAATTCTGCAAGCTGTGACGGCTAAAGATTTATATTTAGTTATGGGCAGTTTAATGATGGGGGCTACTATGTTGATTATCGGTAATCTCCTGGCTGATTTACTTCTCAAAGCTGTAGATCCTAGGATTAAATTGGAGGATTTAAAGTAGGGTGATAGGGAAATTTCAGCTAAATTTCCCACTACCCAACGGGTGCATCTCACATTTGCAGAAATAGGGACAATCAGCAATTATCAGTGACCCTTAAATTATTACAGATGTATCAGCAGCTGCGTGTAAGCATCCCACCGAAAAACTAATGCGCGGGGGGTTTGGGGGCGGCGCCACGCCCCCAACGGGGGGTTTGGGGGGTAGAACCCCCCA
>NZ_JAPZSO010000035.1:0-40848 GCF_027531715.1 Microcystis sp. LE19-8.1F
TCTGGCACCATGCCATCCTAGATGGGGTTGAAGGGCTTGCTTTAAGGCGCTATACTGATTCATAGGGTTTTCGAGATTAGTGCTATTTCTCATAAAACCCTACTCCCGCCTACTTTTCAAGCTTTTTGTCCTGTACTTAGAATTTTAGGATGCTCAAAAAAAGTCCAATAATCTACAGTGTCTTGTATCTCATACCACTTATAATTACCAGCTTTTCTTCCTTGCCAACTTCCTGAATGTAGTTCTGGTTTAGGTTCTAATTTACTTTTAAATTTTTCTAAATGTTTTTTGATAGTTGGATATTCATTAATGTTAATACCACGCCGAGTAAATATCAAAAAATTTTCTTGATAATTAATTTCATATTTTCTAATGTCGTCACCTACTACTAACGGTTTAATTATTTCTGCTGACTTTGGATCAGATTCAATTAATTTACTACGGGTATATTGATCAATAAAAAATGCTTCATTACATCCAGTTTTTATCCCATAAAATATTTGAAGCTGTATATATTGAGCTAGAGAAATATTGTCCTTATTTAATTTATTAATAATTTTTGCAATCTGATTTTTAGCTAATGACCAACCTTCCACAGACAAGCTATTTTCACATACATAATATGACAGATCATTAATCACATCAATTAAACTATTGAATTTGAGAGACTTAATCTTTGATACTAAAACGTTTTGTTGAGCTACAATATTATTTTCAATCAGTAGAATAGATGGAAAAGTTGCCGCTTCCGAAAAAACAGGCAATTCTCCAAAATCGATAATTTCTTTTATAGTTGTTTGCTGGGTTAGAAATTGTCTTAATTTCGTTCCATAATTAGCACGCATAAATTTATTTGATATAATCAAACCCAAGTGACCTCCTTGCTGTAAGGATAGTAACCCCATTTCGACAAAATAAACGTATAAATCGGCAACTCCATGAAAAGATTGATAATTTTCTTTTAGAAAGGGTTTAATATCTTTTAATCCTTCTTGTCGAACATAGGGAGGATTACCGATTACTGCATCAAAACCGGGGTTATCCTTCCAAGAAGCGGAATCAAGATCGATAAAAACTTCGGGAAATTCCAGATCCCAATGAAAAAAACGCTTACTTTTATATAAACTAGCTGCTTGGTCTAAAATTCCTTGATCTGATCGGGGTAACTTATCCCAATTAATTGCCGATATATTGCCACCGTAGCGCTGCAGAAACTCGATAGCAGTTTTAACCCCAAAAAAGCGAGAAAGGAAAACATCTAATAAACGCTTGTAGGGTTTAGCTTGACTATCAAAATCACGGAATAACTGTTCGCTTGCTTCCACTTCAGCAAAAGTCGCATCGCTGAGGGTACTAATTCCCCGCATAATTTCTGCTGCCCGAAGTAACCCAACAAAAGGGCCAGTTAAAAGAGTTAATTGACCACCTTCCTCCTCGATCATAGCGGCTTCTGCATCCTTGGCGGTAGTTCCGATCAGAGAATTACCACAACGTAAATGATGATCCAAAAAACTCAAAGGTGCGCCCACTGTGAAAGAATGTAACCAGAGACTAACCTTGGCCAATTCTACAGCCATCGGATTGATATCCACCCCATAAATACAGCGCTTCATCACCACTCTCTGTAATAATTGCGTGGGTTCAAGGGTGGGAGAATCGAGAATAATTCCCTGTTGTCGGAGATTGTCGATAATGTTTTGTCGGGTGGTTTCCAACATGGTTAAAACGGGATTATCTTCGGGATAAAGATTGAGAATCTGGATTAACTCATCGGTGAGATAGTCCACTGCTTCTACTAAAAAATGTCCGCTTCCCATGGCGGGGTCACAGAGTTTAAGATCAAGTAAGGTGGTGATCGCTTTTTTTTCTAAGCGTTGTAGCTCTTTTTCTAATCCCTGCTGACTGAGATTTCCTAAACGTCTATCGCTGCTTTCTTGTCTTCGGGTGGCGATTTCTGTCATCACATCCCCGAACTGTCGCGCTCTTTGCTCTAAAATTGGTTTGAGGGTATGACTGACAATATATTTAACAATGTAATCGGGAGTGTAATAGGAACCGGTGGCTTTTCTTTCTCCCCGATCATTTTCCAGATGCACCGATTCCCCCTCAATCACGATGCGATATTCCAGTAATCCTTCGTAAATTGATCCTAACTGTCGCACACCTAAAAAACTATAGTCGATCGGCTGTCCCTCAAAACGTGCTAACTTGTCTAAGATGGGCGCTAAAACCGCATCGGATAACTTGTATTGACCGAGAAAACAATTCACCCGGCCTTCTTCCATGTCAAATAAACCCCCGTTGTAACGAGGTACGGCTAAATTAGCATCCCCTCGATCGACAATACGAAATAAACTGAGGAGAGCATCGTATATTCCCGTCGAGGTGCCACTAAAGGCCTGCTGACGATCGATTTTAACGGCAATTTCTCGCGTCTTTTGCAATAAGCTGTAATCGCGATAGTCTCCCCTCACCGGCAGCAAGTCCCGCGCTTCTGCGTAGAGCAGAAATAATAATTTATACAGCAGGGATAAACTCGCTTCATACAATAAATCTGGCTGTATGTCTGTATTTAATGATACAAAACCCTTAGAAATATCGGGAAAAATGCGATCGAAGACTAACTCTTTTAACTCGTTACCCACTCTGGTGGCATAGGTGGTACTCCCCTCCCGGACCCGTTCAAGGAAATTCTGAGCGTGAATATCCTTAATAAAAGCCTCTTGACGGAAAAATAACCAGAAATACCGAAATTTTTGCCGGTCTCCCCCTTCTAATAGTTCCATCAAGTCCACTAGATAAAATTCCGTGGCTGTGGAGGACGCTTGACGGTAATATAAGCGCCATTCTCGACCATTAGTAAGAATACCCCAATCTACTCCCGTCCCCGTCAGATAATTGGTGATCTGAAAGGAAGGATTACTATTTTTCCAGATATCTCGCTGATCATTCTTAGAAACGTCACTAAGAGAACGTTGCCAGTATTTGGCCTCAGCGATCGCTAAAACTTGACTATAAAAGGCTCTTTCATTATTCTGGAGAGAATAGGCTTGATAACGGTCATTTTCTCCGGCAAATAGGGCATAATCTGGCCTTTCTGACCTTCCTTTTCCCCTACTGCTTACCTGCGGTATATAACTAAAACCGAGAATTTCTAGAATCGGTTGTATTAATTCTGCTTCCGTTTGCGCTTCGTTAAGAGTCGGCAAAATCGCCTTTTTTTGTTGATAAAGACTCTCTAAGCGGGAAAATGCCACCGATACATCCTCTTGCCATTCCGGAGAATCCGGCAGCCGATGCTCAAGATAGTGTTGAGAAAAAAGTGGTTTATTGCCCGTTTGTCCTGACATGGCCGATTATCCTAACATTGAGGGTATCTAGCCTAAAAATGAAGGGTTCGCAGGCAGGCACGGATTCCCATTATACAAAAAGTATATGTCAAGTCTCCGATTTTGTCAAGGGTTTTGGCCAAAAAAAAATCGCCGGAGGCGGGGGTGAAAGGTATCACCCTGGAGAAATAATTAGGGTTTGCTGAAAAAGTTTGTTGGTGGGGGCAGGGTGTGGGGTGTGGGGTGTGGGGTGTAGGGTTTTACCCATTTTCAGGCGGTCAATTACCTAATTTTCAGGGAAAAAGTGCCTAAATTTCCCCCCGATCACTCCCATATCCGGTACTTTTTGATTGACAAAATGTCTAAAAGTCTTATCCAACAAGGTTTTTAGATTTATTCAGCAAGCCCTAATTAAACGCCGAAAGACTTACCACAGCCGCAGGTTTGACTGGCGTTGGGATTAGTGAATTGGAAACCGCCGCCGATCATCGCGTTGCTGTAATCTAACATGAGACCGTAGAGATAGAGCAGACTTTTTTTATCAGAGACAATTTTAAAGCCATCGTAATCGAAAACCTCATCTTGGGGGCCAATATTGCTAGGATGCTCAAAATCCATCATATAGGACATTCCCGAACAACCACCTTGACGCACACCCACGCGCAGACATAAATCCTTGCCCTGTTGCTTTTTGAGCGTGGTAAGGTGTTTGAGGGCAGCCTCACTGAGTAAAATTCCTTTTCCTTGAATCTGAGTAGCTTGTGTCATCGTTAGCAGGAACTCCTAAACGTAGATAAAACTTTGCCTTCTCCTATCCATCTTAACGATAGTTGAGGACTGATGACTGGATTACTGTTTACTTTTCCCGGCCTCGCAGGAGTTGCAGGGCAAAAAGAAGCAAAAAAATGGGATTATTAATTAAATAGCGTTGCCAGAGACGACCAGGTTCTTGAAACAAACGATAGAGCCATTCTAAGCCGATTTTCATCACCCAACCGGGTGCTTGAGACACTTCACCACTGTGGAAACGAAAAGCGGCGCCGACTCCCAACATAACAGCCTTTAATTTTCCCTGTTGTCGGGCCATCCACTGTTCTTGTTTGGGACATCCCAACCCGACAAAAACCAATTTAGCCCCGGATTGCTGGATTCTGTCCCTATCTTGCGCTTCTTCATCGTCGCTGAGGGGACGAAAAGGGGGGGAATAGCTACCAGCGATAATTAAATCAGGAAAACGCTGTTTAAGATTGGCTTGCAGATCAATTAGGGTCTTTTCTGTGGCACCGTAGAGATAGATGGGGATTTGGCAGCGGGCAGCCCGCTCGCAACAGGCTAACATAAGATCAGGGCCATAGACGCGACTTTGTTGTTTAATCCCCAGTAAGCGCAATCCCCAGACGAGAGGCATTCCATCCGGTGTCACCAGATTAGCGCCATTAATCAGACGACGATAGGCTTTGTGCCAATAACCCATCATCACCAGATGGACGTTAGCGGCGACAATATAGCAGGAGAGATTATTTTCCACCCAGGACTGAATGCGATCGCAAGCATCTTGATAACTGGTGGCATCCAAACGAGTGCCAATAATCGATCGATGTGCTAAAAACATATTGTCTCCTGCTGCCGGACTAACTGCTTTGAGGATGCCCAAAAAGCAGCCAGAAAAGATCAAGGGAAATTGAGAAATTCACTTTTCTAAGCGGAGATTAGCGCCACTGCTATTGGTGCGATAAACCCAAGTTTTTTGGTTATCAGTCAGAACAATTCGCCATCCTGGCACCAGTGCTTGAGTACATAATTCTCCCGGTTTAGCTAATCCTAAACAACCGTCGGGCCAGGTTTGTCGTTGTGCTGCTTGAATTTGCAAGCGATTAACGGATATCTTGGTTTTCTGACTCAAATCTTGACGGGCGGCCTCGATGACCGAATTAGGTGGCCCAGGAGATGCTAAACTAGGTTGTACCAAGAGGAGAGAAAGCAGACTCCCTAGTATTAAAATAGCAGTTGCTCCCTGAACGATTCTCGTTGTACCGATTGGTCCTGGCCGGTTCTGGCTAAAATTCTTTCTAGATATCATGTTTAGTCCTGTCTCTTTTCTGGGATTGATAGTCTGATCATATCTTCCTGTTTATTATCAGTGTAATCGAAACTATGTTCCCTCTCTGGTTGTCGAGTCCATCGGTGTTTTCTCAAGAAAATTCCATCGTCCAAGTTCCTTCTCCTGAACCGGCGGTTGAAATCTCTCCCTCCAATTCTCCTTGGCTTTATAGCACAATTGCCTTAACTATTGCTTTGATCGGTTTAATTATTTACGGCAAATTCAAAATAGAACAGATCAAGAAACAAGTTAGGATTGAACAATTTAAAAGTAAAGAGTTGAAAAAAAAGTTGAAGTTAGCACTTCATACCATCAAAAAAATGGAAACCGACCCCGATCTTGTCCATTCTAGGGCATTTAATCTCGATTATTTGCGGATGAGGATGGATGAGGCGGTTTTTCGTTCCGTCATTTTTAACCAGATTAAGATGAAAATAACTAACTTAATCGGCGAAGCTTTACGACCAAATACAGCAAAAAATGCCGGAGGAATTGTCGGTGCAGGAAGACAGATTAATGAAACTTTTGATGTCACCTACGAAGTGGAAGCACAGGAAGGAAAATCGAATAAAGGGGTTTTATTTCGGATTCAGATTAAACTGACAAAACTTCCCACCCAAACCAGTTCCGCTACCGTTAACGAGATTACTAATTGTATAGAAACCTTTCTTTCTGCGGACTCAGATAAAGCTAATTGGCAACCAACTATTCATGGACAAATAGTTTTAATGAGTTGGGATGAAAAAGCGAAACCGACTCCTTTATTGGTATTGGAACAATCAGAAGAAGGAGTCAATATCACTTTTCGTTCCCATCCCCTGAAAACCGGCATCCCTTTAAGTGGCGATGTCGATTAAAATAGATGAGGATGAACTATCTTAGATGGATGGACTTATGTTATCTTTTTTCCTCCGTTGGTTGATTACCGCCGTCTCTTTATTGATTACAGCGCAAATAGTACCAGGTATAGAAATTAAAAATTTTACCGTGGCTTTGATAGCTGCTGTCGTCTTGGGTTTAATTAATGCTATTATTAGACCCCTGTTGATTCTTTTTACCCTGCCTTTAACTATTTTGACCCTAGGGTTATTTATTTTTGTGGTCAATGCCATTTCCTTTTCTTTAGCCTCCTATTTTATCCCTGGTTTTCAGGTAGAATCATTCTTTGCTGCTTTATTCGGTTCGATCGTGGTTTCGATCGTTTCAGGAGTTTTAAATAGCATTTTCAGTGACTAAAGTGGGCAAAATTCGGTTGTTTAAAACAGCTTGGCTTACTCTAATCGATTAATTTCTGATCTAGAGACGTTGCTATAATCAACGTCTCTCTATTTTTTGGAGATGAGGAAATCTCTACTGATTTGCTGTGGCTTTTGTCGTTAAGTAGCTGGTTATAATTAAATTGAAGATAGATTTTGGGTTCGATCCCCCCTTAATCCTAGGGTTGATTCATCGTAGGGTTGATTCATGAATCAACCCTACCCTTAATCCATCTTTAACAAGGGGACATCTCAACGTTTTTAACACCTACCTACTTAAAAATCAGGAAAATTTAATCCCAAGATTTCCATCTCAAGCAGCCAGAGCAAGTTCAATTACTGTTAAAATAACTGGAATTGTTGAGCTAAGTAGATTAACTAATCTCCAGTCAGTTTTTCTTGATTCCCCTACACCCTACACCCTGATCACTAAAAATCGATGAACCAATTAAACTTAGAAGTTGCGGGAAAAAAAGAACGTTTAGATGCTTGGATGGGGTCACAATTGCCCGATTTATCGAGATCGAGGCTGCAAAAACTGATAGAACAGGGATATATACAGTTAAATGGTCAAATTTGTACTAATAAAAATACTAAAGTTGCTCAAGGCGATCGCTTAAAGATTACCATTCCCGACAGTCAACCCCTGCAATTAAGCGCCGAGGCGATCGATCTTGATATTCTTTACGAAGACGAATATCTGATTATTATCAATAAACCGGCCGATTTAGTGGTTCATCCGGCCCCCGGCCACGAATCGGGAACCTTGGTCAACGCTTTACTGCATCACTGCCCAAATTTAGCCGGAATCGGTGGAATTCAACGGCCCGGAATAGTTCACCGCTTAGATAAGGATACCACGGGTGCGATCGTTATTGCCAAAACCGACCAGGCCCATCAACACCTACAGGCACAACTAAAAACCAAAACTGCCCGCCGGGAATACATCGCCCTCGTCCACGGTGTCCCCAAAACGGAGACAGGTACAATTGATCTGCCCATCGGTCGTCACCGCAGCGATCGCCAAAAGATGGCTATTATTGCCGTGGAAAAAGGCGGTAGAAATGCCGTCACTCACTGGCAAGTCAAGGAAAGACTAGGCAACTACACCTTAATGGAATTTCGCCTAGAAACTGGCAGAACTCATCAAATTCGGGTTCATAGCAGCCACATCGGTCATCCGATTCTTGGGGATCCCCTTTATAGTTCCGGTCGTTCCATCGGGATTAATCTACCCGGGCAATTACTCCACGCCCATCGTCTAATTTTAATACATCCGGTCACGGGAGAGAGCCTAGAAGCGATCGCTCCCTTACCCGCTATTTTCCCGAAAGTTTTAGCTATTTTACGGCAGAGAAACCCTTAGCGCACAAATTGCGGCATAATCTCCGCTGCTGTCCATAATCCGTAGATACCGCGACGATGCAGGGAAACCCCCGCTTTCAGATAACCGAAAGCCGGCCCGCAGACATTAGCCGCCATACTGGTTTCATCGCCTAAAGTGAAGGTATGGGTGGAAATTTTGCCTTCAAAAGTCCGCCCCGTGACTTTAACATTGGTACTTAACGGCTTTTTCGGGTTGCGCGTATCCACCACACCCCCGACGGAAACCCGATCGCGTCCACAGATTCCGGCCAATTCCAGCATAATATCGTCCGCGTGTTCCATATTTTCGAGGCTGAGAATGCCATTGGTTTTATTTAACAGCATTTCCACTTCCGCATCACTCATCCGGTGCGCCGTTTCTGGGTCGTAACCGGGTAAATGGGCGATATCTTCGCGAATAGTGGCACGATAAGCCTCCCAGTTGGCAATTCCCACGCCAAAGGTAATTTTAACGCTATGAATCTCCCCATAACTCTGGGCAGCTAGGGCAGCGGCCGCAGTTAACAGTCCGGGGGTAGCGCCGCAGCCGGTCATGTAGGTGATGCCGGCGGCTTCTAGGTCTGCTTGTAGTGCTAAGATTTGTTCCATGGCGCTGGTACGTTTGAGGGCATCGACTAAAACTCCGCGCCAACCTAAGCGAATGAAAGTTTTAGCGATATCGGCCATGAAATTGTTAGGTAAATTCGGTAAGGCGAGAAAATAGCCCTCTACATCGGCAGTTTTGATTAATTCCTCGATACTTTTCTCGCTGAGACTGCCGTAATTTTCCAGATAACCGATCGAACCCCGGTCATGATAAATTTTGTTACAGGTATTGACATCTAGACCGTCTTTGTGGTATGCAAAACCAGCTTTATCGGCGGCGGCAGTCCAGAGCATTTCCTGTTTGGGGGCGAGAATTCTAGCGGCGGCCTGTCCCAAACCACCAAAACCTAAAACACCGATCCGAAGGCGATCGCCTGCTGTTTGTTTATTCATATTTGTTCTGATTCCTATAGACAAAATTCTCCGATCTCGGCGGTCGTGGTTCGCCGTTGCATCTCCTTTATTTTCAATTTATCGCTTCAGGTCGTCTTTTTTGTGTAGTTTTGTTAAATTATGCCCTCCGGGGACAGGTTTGCCCTTGACGGTAAAGAAAAGTTACGGGAAACTTACAAAAAATGAAAGTGGTTGGCCGAGATAATATAAAGTTTTGCTAAAATTTTAACCAGATTGCTACGATTAGCAAACTATCGTAAATTAAAACGATAGGGAGCTTTGCAAACCCCAGATCACGCCGAGAAGACCTATGAGCATGGAAAGCCTAGAGTTTATCATCTATCCCGATGGTCGCGTCATGGAAAAGGTGACAGGCATAGTCGGTTCATCTTGTCAAGAGGTGACGGCGGCGATCGAGGCACAACTCGGGCAGCTGATGTCTCAAGAGAAAACCTCGGATTATTACCATCAAACCGTCAGCCAGTCAGAGAAAGTCAGCAACGCAGCCACTTTTAGCGACTGGTAATTTTTCATCTTTCCCAATCCCTTTATTTAAGCCACTGAAAAACCATGTCACACTTTAGCAATATCAAAACCAAAATCCGCGATCTATCCTACCTAAAAGCCGCCCTCAGCGATATGGGGATGGAATGGAAAGAGGGTTCTCACCCCATCAAAGGTTATCAAGGTCAAACTTTAACCGCAGAGGTGGTAATCGAGCAAGATAACAATTACGATATCGGTTTTCGCTGGAATGGTAACGAGTACGAGTTAGTTGCCGATTTGCAATACTGGCAACAACCCCTAACCGTAGAAGGATTTTTAAGAAAAGTAAATCAAGGTTATGCCTACCAGACCATTCTGGCAGAAACTGCTAAACAGGGTTTTCAGGTGGCAGCACAGGAAAAAAATACTGATGGTTCTATTCGTCTAGTGGTACAACGTTGGAGTGCCTAATGGCTGATTTTTCTCCCAAACGCTCTGGTTTTGAACCAGAGTTAGGGGGATTCCTGAGAGATTCCCCTGATCGCACCGGTTTTGAACCGGAATTGGGCGGTTTACTGCGCCAGAAAGCGGTTTACGTCGATGAGGTCACTTGTATCGGTTGTAAACACTGCGCCCACGTTGCCCCCAATACCTTTTTTATTGAAGGTGAATACGGTCGCTCTCGCGTCTATAATCAGGACGGTGACGAAGAAGAAATTATTCAAGAAGCGATCGAAACTTGTCCGGTTAACTGTATTCACTGGGTTAATTATAATAATTTGCAATTCCTTGAGGAAGAACGCAAACATCAAGTGATTAAACAGTTAGGTTTTCCTCAGATTCACAAGAAATTTAGCCCCGCAGATTTAGATCTCTAGGGTGGATAGGTGCAGCCTCATCCACCTATTATTTCCTAGAAGTCATGGCAGCGGCTCTCGATCGAATCTGCTACAGTTCTCAGGGGAAATAATCCTATCTCGGATTTTAACGACAATGAACACCCAACTGATTGATTCTCTCGCGCGAATTATTCTCTCTCTCCGAGGAAGAAAGAGAGTTACTGAATCGAAAAATTGAGAGCCAACAACGGGAAAATTTGCAGATTAACGCTCAAATTTTGGATTTAGAAACCCGTGTCAAGCAATACGAAAATCAATATCGCATGAGTTCGGAAGAATTCTATCCTAGATTTCGTTCTGGTGAGCTAGGGGACGCTATGGATTATTTCGAGTGGAATGTTTATTATGAAATGCTATTGGCAGCTAGAAAAGAGATAAGTTTACGATCAAATTAGATGGAGATAGCTGATTATATTCCCCTAGTTAAACGGAAATTATACGAGAGTTTGATTGTGAACTATTTTACGATTACTGATGAAAGAATTTTATTTGATCGAGGTTATTTCTGAGCGACAGTCCTTCGATTTCAGGACAACAACTGTATAAAATTGAACCACTGAGATAAATCATGAATCCTAGAGTTAAAGAAGTTATCCCTTTGCCAAACTATCAATTACAACTCATCTTTACTAATGAGGAAAAGAAAATTTATGATTGTTCACCACTGCTCGATTTTGGCATCTTTCAAGAACTTAAAAACAAACAGTATTTTAATCAAGTAAAAATTTTAGATGGTACGGTAACTTGGCCGAACGAACAAGATATCTGTCCGGATACTCTCTATCTTGACTCCATTTCCCAAACCTAGAACAGTTCGATCGAGGAAACCCAACAACAAAAGTAACGCTCCCACTGATCAGATTTTCTTTCGCTACAGCCTTTCTCAGAAAGATGAGGTTATACTAAATCCGTTGAGTAACGCACAGAAAACGGGTTTCTCGGAGAAACCCGTTTTCTACTCATGCACTCATGCAAAATGGAGAATAAATAATCAGTTTTTAATAACTGGATTTAGTATTAGTTATTGTTGCTAAAATACTTGATGAGTAAGGATTAGTCTGTACTTCATCTCTAGGAGAAAGATGAGAAATTTTCTATTTACCCGGTGATTGCTGTGGGAAGGGAAAAGTTAGAGGCAATCGGGGCAAAATGATAAGTATTTTATATGCAAATACCTTCAATACTTAAAAATATTTAAATTTACAATTGGTAATATTTATTTTTACTTAAGAATTTATTGAGAATAATTTCTATTTATTTACGAGATAGCAATACTTCCAGCGATTCTGGTATAATTTTGCATTATGCTAGGATGGTTTCTTCTTGTCTTTTTTGAAGTTTTCAAGGTCTAGCTTGCCTTGAAACCACTGCTAAATCTAGACTTTCCCTTTTAGCAAAACCAAACACTTTCGCCAATTGCCCCTTTTTTCCCGAACAACGTTGATCTAATTTTTGTGTAGTTTTGTTGCAAAGTCAAATTTTTTTTGACAAAATGGCTAAATTGTGGTATGGAGATAGATTGTTGATAGGTGGCAATTCAAACCGAGGCAATCAATAATTAGGGGAGGGTTAGGGAATTTAACCGAAAATTGGGAAGATTCAGAAGAATTAGCCGAAGAACTGGATAATATCTTGGACGAGAGAACCTGATGGCTTATCTCTTTAATACCGATGCTATTGCCGAAAAATCAGCGATAAAAACCTTTTTTACCGATCTAGCCAGGCTCTAACCCTTGGCAAGAGGGGAAAAATCCTCAGTCGAAGCGAAAGGAAACTAGCTTAATCAAAAAATGTGCTATAATCAGAATGTAAGCACAAGGGGCCGTAACGGTTTCGACAGGTTAGCGAAAGCTCCCCCGTGATACAGGTCGAGAGTGAGTCTCCTCTCGTAAATCAAAGGCTCAAACAAAAAGTAAATGCGAACAACATCGTTCCTTTCGCTCGTAAAGCCGCTCCTGTAGCTGCCTAATAGTCTCTAATCGACTCGAGCATTCATAGTTTGACTCCGTTAAGGACTATGGATCAACCCCCAACGGATGCCACGTTTAACTTTCTCTAGTTAGTTAACCGTCTAAGCTTTAACTAGAGCATCCCACTGTCCGGGATAAGTGACAGTCCCCGTTTCGAGGGTAATCGAAACTAAACCTGTGAATGAACGGACAGTCAATACCTAATTTGGACAGCAGTTCGACTCTGCTCGGCTCCATTGATTAGTTTAATGAAAAACCTTCTCTCCCGCATGGACGGGGTGCAAACGCCGATCATTCCCGTGGTCGGTCAATTAATTAAAGCGAACCCCGGCACTATTTCCCTAGGTCAAGGGGTTGTTTCCTATTATCCACCCCGGGAAGCGATCGAATCTCTATCTTTATTCTTAGCTAATCCCAAAAATCATCAATATCAATCTGTGGCGGGAATTCCCCCCTTATTAGCAGTAATTCGGGAAAAACTAGCCGAAGATAATCGGATAGAAATCAGCGATAAACAGGCAATTTTTGTGACGGCGGGCAGTAATATGGCTTTTATGAATGCCATTTTAGCCATTACTTCCCCGGGGGATGAAATTATTCTCAACACTCCCTTTTATTTCAATCATGAAATGGCCATAAAAATGGCTGATTGTCAAGTTATTTTGGTCGCCACAGACAAAAATTATCAATTGCGTCCAGCCGCCATTGAAGAGGCAATCACGGAAAAAACTAAGGCAGTGGTGACGATTTCTCCTAATAACCCCACCGGAGTAGTTTATCCAGAAAATACCCTGAGAGAAGTCAATCGAATTTGTCAAAAAAAGGGCATCTATCACATTCACGATGAGGCTTATGAGTATTTTACCTATAACCATGCTCGCCACTTTTCTCCGGCGGCAATTGTTGGTAGTGAATCCTGGACTATTTCCTTATTTAGTCTCTCAAAAGCCTACGGTTTTGCCAGTTGGCGCATTGGTTATATGGTAGTACCAGAACATTTATCTGAGGCGATTAATAAGATTCAGGATACTATTTTAATCTGTCCGCCGGTGGTTTCGCAATACGCGGCACTAGGGGCGTTACAGGTGGGTAAAAGCTATCCTTTAGAACAGTTAAAAACCATCAGTCAAGTTAGAGAAATTTGCCTGAATGCTCTAGAATCAATCGGCGATATCTGTGATGTTGCCACTGCGGAAGGGGCTTTTTATTTCTTCCTGAAAATTCCCACAGACAAGAATGATTTTCAGTTAGTTAAAAGTTTAATCGAGCGGCAGCGGGTGGCGGTGTTACCCGGTTCAACTTTTGGGATAACAGAAGGCTGTTATTTGCGTCTTGCCTACGGTGCTTTATCTCCAGAAACGGCTTTAGCGGCAGTGGAAAGATTGGTAAAAGGACTGCGTTATTTTAGTCAATGATTTTCAAGAATAAATACCAGCTTTCTTTCTTGGTTTTTATAGTTATTTCAAATAAGAACGAGACACTAGGCGACACAATAAGTACGAATAATTTCATCAAGGGGTGTACCCACAGGAGCATACATTCTTGCCCTCTTTAATGCACTAAAATCATGTTCGATATCATTTAAATCAGGAGAGTATTTTGGCAAAAACACTACCTGATGACCTGCTTCCTCTACCAGTTGTTTAATGACTGTCTTCCGATGAATTGGTGCCTTATCCATAATTAATACTGATGTTATGGTTAGAGAGGGCAACAAATATAAAGATAACCACCCTTCAAAACCTTCTGCATTCAGGCTTCTCGTAAATATCATCGGTGCAATAAAGTCTTTTTTTCCCTTTCTTCTCCCAGCGACAAGGTTCTCTCTTTTTCCTCGTTTTCCTTGTCTATCTCCCAATACTTTCTTCCCTTTTTGTGCATCGGGCATAAAAACAGGTTTG
Organism: Microcystis sp. LE19-8.1F; assembly: GCF_027531715.1. Classification (NCBI taxonomy): domain Bacteria; kingdom Bacillati; phylum Cyanobacteriota; class Cyanophyceae; order Chroococcales; family Microcystaceae; genus Microcystis; species Microcystis sp. LE19-8.1F. Next base: position 14,307 of record NZ_JAPZSO010000035.1, read on the forward strand.
AAATTCTTCAAACCCTGATTCATCAATAAATACAAGGCTTTTACTTCCATATATTTTAATCAATTCTCTCAGCACTCTGTAGTATTTCATTCTTTCTTCTCGGTTTCTTTCTTTATAACGAAGTTACTTCTTTTTTCTGGTAACTTTCATTTTTTTTTAGGCATAGCAAATGGCACTTGGTCTCACTCCAAACTTCTCGGCTCTGTCTCTTAATCTTGCCTCGGGATTTTCTTGGACATCTTTTGACAGTGCTTTCCAGTCCAGCTTTCTCTGACGGTGTTTTACCTTTGTTGCTTCTAGTTTTTCCCTACTCAGCCATCTATATATTGTGGCTCTTCCTATATTAAATAGAGCGGCGGCTTTGGTTATGCTTCCTCCATTCTCTACATAATCAATTACTTTTTTTCTCAAGTCTAGGCTATAGGACATTTTTCTGTATGGGTTGCTTGTTTCTCCTTATTTTACCTTATTTTTTACTTGTATCATACTTATTTGAAATGACTATACTTTAAGCTCAGACTAAATCCAGTTATTAAAAACTGATTATTTCTTCTCCCTTTTGCCTGTTGCCTTTTGCCTCATCTCAATAAGCAATTTAAATTAAGAACAGCTTATCTTTTGGGCTATTCTTAGTTTAGCCGAACGAGAACGGGGATTTTTAGCCTGTTCTTCCCGGCTGGGAATAATCGGCTTTTTCGTGATAATTTTCAAGGAATTATCTTCGCGAAAGCCATACTTGATCAGACGATCTTCTAGACTATGAAAACTGATCATAGCGATAATTCCCCCAGATTTTAGCCACTGGGGGGCTTGATCTAACAATTTTTGCAGAGAATCTAATTCTTGATTAACAGCGATGCGTAGGGATTGAAAAACCCGCGTTGCCGGATGAATACGTCCATAACGGTAACTAGCGGGGACAGAACTAGCGATGACAGCCGCTAATTCTGTAGTGGTAGTAAAAGGACGTTTTTGGACGATCGAGCGAGCAATAGGACGAGATAAACGTTCTTCTCCGTATTGATAAAAAAGATCTGCTAATTCTTTTTCCTGCCAATGGTTGATAATATCGGCTGCCGTCAGGGATTGACAGCGATCCATCCGCATATCTAAGGCTGCCGTGTGGCGAAAACTAAAGCCGCGCTCGCTCTGATCGAATTGGGGAGAACTGACCCCTAAATCGGCGATAATGCCATCAAAACTGCTATTTTGTCCATTATAATCGGCGAAGTTCCCCCACCAGAGGGTTAAACGGCTATCTAGATAGGGGGCGAGACTAATTTTAGCGGCTTCTAGGGCGCTTTGATCGCGATCGATGGCGGTTACTGTCGTTTGGGGATGGGCTTCTAAAAGCAAGCGGCTGTGTCCACCACCGCCTAGGGTAAGATCGAGATAATGCCCCCCGGGTTGAATATTTAAGCCGGCGATTAATTCTTGACTCAAAACGGAAATATGGGGAAAATCTTGATTCATCTGTGCTGATAACTTCCTGAAAATGGCGATTTAACCTAGGGTTTGCGGCAAAAAGTTTGTTGGTGGGGGCAGGGTGTGGGGTGTGGGGTGTGGGGTGTAGGGTGTAGGGTTTTACCGATTTTGAGGTAGTCAGTTACCTAATTTTCAGGGAAAAAGTGCCTGAATTTTACCCCCGATCACTCCAATGGTCAGCACTTTTTGAGGGGAAAAAAGTCTAAAAGCCTTATCCAACAAGGTTTTTAGATTTATTCAGCCAACTCTAACCTAAAAACAACTGATAGGCAGGATTTTGACTTTCATCCCAATAGCGATAGCCGAGAGTATCGAGAAAAGCTTGCCATTGATTCATTTCATCGGGGGGGACCTGTATGCCCACGACGATGCGCCCATAATCGGCCCCGTTATTGCGATAATGGAAAACGCTGATATTCCAGTGGGGACTCATGGAGGCGACAAATTTCATTAAAGCCCCCGGTCGTTCGGGAAACTCGAAGCGATAAAATAATTCATGCTCGGCTAAATGCGATCGCCCTCCCACCATGTGGCGCAGATGCAGTTTAGTCAATTCATCATCGCTAATATCGAGGGTTTTAAAGCCGCAAGCTTCAAAACTCTCGGCTAATTTCTTGGCATCGGTGCGATTTTCGATCTGGGCGCCGACAAAAATATGCGCTTCTTTTTCATCGGCAATGCGATAACTAAATTCGGTTAAATTGCGTTTGCCGACACATTCGCAAAAACGCCGTAAACTGCCCGGTTGTTCGGGAATAGTCACAGCATACAACGCCTCGCGCCGTTCCCCTAATTCCGCCCTTTCCGCCACAAACCGCAGACGATCAAAGTTCATATTCGCCCCACAAGCCACAGCAACGAGGGTTTTATCCTCAATTCCTTCTCTTTCTACATAAGCTTTCGCTCCTGCTACCGCTAACGCCCCCGCAGGTTCTAAAATCGAGCGTGTATCTTGAAAAACATCCTTAATCGCGGCACAAATATCATCCGTATCCACGAGGATAATCTCATCCACATACTGCTGACAGAGACGAAAAGTCTCCTCTCCCACCTCGCGCACCGCTACCCCATCGGCAAATAATCCCACTTGAGACAAACGCACCCGATAACCGGCTTTTAGGGATTGATTCATCGCGTCTGAGTCCACAGGTTCCACCCCGATAATTTTAATTTCTGGGCGTAAACGCTTGACATAGGCGGCAATACCTGATATTAAGCCACCGCCACCAATAGCGACAAAAATGGCCTCGATCGGTTGCTGATATTGTCGTAAAATTTCCATACCGATCGTACCCTGGCCGGCGATTACCTCCGGGTCATCGAAGGGATGGATAAAAGTTAAGCCTTTTTCCGCTTCTAATTGCCGCGCATAGGTGTAGGCATCATCGTAGGTGTCACCGTGCAGGACGACAATCCCTCCCCGGGCTTTTACCGCGTCGATTTTGACTTGTGGAGTGGTGACAGGCATAACGATAATCGCTTGGGTTCCCAATTGCCGCGCCCCCAAAGCGACTCCCTGGGCATGATTTCCCGCCGAAGCAGCAATTACGCCTTTTTGTAACAAATCTCTTGACAAATGCGCCATTTTGTTGTAGGCACCGCGCAGTTTAAAAGAGAAAACCGACTGCATATCCTCGCGCTTGAGTAAAAGCTGATTGTGCAAGCGTTGGGAGAGATTGGGGGCAAGTTCTAAGGGGGTTTCTTGGGCGACATCGTAGACGCGTGCGGTGAGGATTTGAACCAGGTAATCGCAGTACATTATTCTTTTTTGGCGGTGGGGATTCGCGAGTCGGGCTAGGATCCAGAATAGATCATCGTCGGTCTGATTAGCAATAAAGATGCGATCAGCCTTGAATCAGTGATCACTGAAAAAAGCTCCCCGCTGCCCTGAAGCTGGATAAAGATTTAACAAAGAATTGATCGCAGAATTAACCACAGCAGCCACACAGGAAATCGCCACACTATTACCCGTTAATTTTCGCATAGTTTGATAACTGCCGACAATTTGATAATCATCGGGAAAACCTTGTAAACGGAGCATTTCCCTTTCTGTTAAGCGTCTTTTCCCATCCACTAACAAATAATTATAGGATGCTCCTGCTCGCAAGGCACAGGAATAGGGATAAGCACTCACATTACCTCCTTTATTTTCGTGCCAGATAGTCGGTTCACTATAAGGTTTTTTTCCCTCTCTTTTCAGGAAGCGACTTTTTTGAATTCTTTCGGAAGCATAATAAAAATCCGAAACATTTTCCTCTAAGATTTCCGTTAAAGTTGTTCTAGATAAAGCTGGTTTTGGCCAGATAAAACCCCGTGCTTCTCGGAAACCAACGATAAAAATTCGTTCCCGTTTTTGCGGTAAACCAAAATTAAGAGCATTCAAAACCCGATAATCGGTATAGTAATCTAAATCTTGCAGAGTATCGAGAATAACTTCTAAGGTTTTTCCCTGTTGATGTCCCTGCAATTGCTTGACATTTTCCAGAATAAATGCTGCGGGTTGTTTGGCTTTTAAAATACGGGCAATCTCAAAAAATAGCGTGCCTCTGGTATCTTCAAACCCCTTTAAATCACCACAAATACTAAAGGGTTGACAGGGAAATCCCGCCATTAAAATATCATGATTGGGAATATCTAGGGCAGGGATTTCGGTAATATCTCCCCAGGGTTGGTCGCCAAAATTAGCGTGATAAATTGACCGAGCGTGTTTATCTATATCACAGGAAAAAACACAATCAGATTCTAAGTTTTGTTGGCGACAAACTTGTTCAATAGCGACTCGAAACCCTCCCAAACCAGAAAAGAGGTCAATAAAACGAATTTTTTTACTATCTTTCAGGAGATTCATCGATAATTAAAATTGTAGCGATAGGGATATTCTCTTTGATTTTAACTTATTCAACTTTCACCAAAGAGCGGACGGTAAATATTTCATTGGCGCTTGAGAGTAACAAACTGAAAACAGTCGTCATCCCTGGGGACATACATAAAAAAAGAATAACAGAATTATATAATTTGCAATTCATCCTGTTTAAGATTTTGAATCGATTCAATCTTGGAAACTTCTACAGCGATAACTGTATAGGCTTTTCCCTGATTATTTAACACTTCTAAAACATAGCCATCCTCTTGGCCTTCGGGTCGAGGACAATAATCCACGATAATCGCGTGAGTGCCACGAGACAAATTAGATTCTGGCAAATCTTCGGTTAATTGAACTTCGGAAAACATATCAAATTTCATAGTCTAACTCTTTTAATCTGGTAATAAAGTCACAAATCTTGTTTCTTTCGTAAGTGAGTCGATAATCCAATAAGTAGAGACTCGTAAGTTTATCCCGTTAACCCCTTGTAAAAGTCCTTTAATTTCATAAATATCACCGAACTTTGTTTGTTTATTTAAGGTGGCCTCGTTGAGAAGAATACGTCTTAAATCTTGTTCCAATACCTGCCAGTTGTCTAAATTATATCCCGCTTGTGCCAGAAAGCCTGATTTATCATCTTTGGGTTGTAAAACTAGCAAATACCGGGTTAATTTAGCTGGTGGGATTGTCGCATTGGGATTTAAATAAGGCATTTATATTGTAATTTAGCCAATTTCTTTATAGACTTCTATAAAATAGATTTTACAGTATATACCGGCAGTATTGCCAGGCTTTTTCTTTGTCTAGGATTTGATCATTTTCAACTTCTTCGATGAGTTTTCCTAGTCCGTAATTCTCTAGGATTTCTTCGATTTTTTCAAATTCAGCAATGGGAATCTGAACGGCAATCGGCTTTTGATCCTTGTCTAATACATAGTTTTTGTTAATTTCTAGCATTTGGTTTTCCCTCCGATACAATTCTTAAAAATTGGCTGTTACCTTTATATGTTACATTTTACAAGTCTCGACGCGAGAGAAGAGATCAAAACACCCCACCTACGCCTGTAATCCTTAGATTTTACATTTTGCAAGTCTCGACGCGAGAGAATAAAATAAAGACCCAGTTCCACCACCAACTCCTCCCCAATTCCACAAATCAAAGATTCGGCATGGTAGATGTCCTCTAGGTGCATTTATATCGAAAATAGCCCTGTCGTATCTAATGTTTTTATTCTCCTTTCGCCATCCTATAATCAAACCGAAGTCATCCCAGAGCTTATCATTATATTGTTGACCATTATCAAGCTGATCAAATATTTGTTTTTGAATCGAAAAGCCAAATTTTTCTTGGCTATAGTTTAACCATAATTGATCAATTATTTGTAAGTCTTCACAAGGGAAAATATCTATATCTTTAACTCTTAAAAATCCATGTCTGTTACAAATTCTCAGCATAGTTTCAAAAGTTATTATGTCCGCTTCCTTCCATTGCTGCCGTTTCAATAAATCTTCTAAGTTCCGATAATCGATTCCTTTGGCGCTTTTAAGCTGGATAGATGGGGGAGTTTGAGGAACGGAAATAATGGGAGATTGAATAATTGTTGCTACAGGTTGTTTTTGATTAATAATCTGGTGACTAGAAGTCTGACAAACAAATATTCTTGAGGTTAGATGATAGATAATATAACTTCCTTCTCCCTTATAACCGTAGCGTATTAGCGGCAAATGACCTTGAGGTGCTTGCAAACTATAATTAATATCTTGCCAATTCCAACTATTATTTTTTTGCCAGCCTACCAAACTGCCAAAAATATCCCAATTTCTTTCATTATATTCTTCCATGCCACCGATTTCTCGATAGATTTGCCCCTGCACAGAAAAGCCAAATTTTCCGTTACTGTAATAAACCCATAATTGGTCAATAGTTCGCAAATCCTCGCAGGGAAATTTCTGTATATCTTCATCTCTTAACCAGTCTTTGACACGATTAGTTACTTTTCGTACCAAGTTCGCAGTTTCCTCGTCCGCTTCTTTCCATTGCTGCCGTTTCAGTAAATCCTCTAAGTTCCGATAATCGATTCCTTTGGCACTTTTAAGCTGAATAGATGGGGGAGTTTGTGTAATAGTTGTCTGGGGTATAGAGACTGATGTTTTTATCTGCAAAGCTTGCAACACTTCCGAGGCGGATTGATAGCGTTTTTTTGTACCAAACTCGATTAATTTATCCAGAATATTCCCTGAATCATTACTAACAGGATTATTAACCAACCACTGTCGCCATACCCATTGGTGTTCCCCCCCATCGAATAAATCAAAGGGAGATATTCCAGTTAATAAATAAAGGCAAGTTACACCCAAACTATACAAATCACTGGCATTAACTGCCTTGCCATTACCCTGTTCTGGGGCAATATATTCAGCAGAACCGATAATTGTTCCTGTCATGGAACGATTTAAAGGACTGACAAATTTTGCCGACCCAAAGTCCACTAAAATCAATTTATTATCGCTTTTTCTGCGAATAATATTTTCGGGTTTAATGTCGCGATGAATTACTTGTTTACTATGAATAAATTCTAGAATCGGTAAAATCTCTGACAAAAGATGTTTAATTTTGGCTTCATTAAATACTCCTTCCTGTTTTAATTCTTGTTCGAGATTTTGTCCTTCGATATATTCCTGCACGAGATATTGTCGCCCGTCATTACCGGTAAAATAGGCGTAAAGTTCGGGGATTTGTGGGTATCTTCCCAAACTATCTAAACGAATCGCTTCTTCTTTAAATAATTCTGCTGCTTTTTGTAAAGTTCCTGTTCCCTGTGCTGACGGGAAAAATTGTTTAATCACACAATAGGGTTTTGAAGGTTTATCCTCATCTATCGCTTGAAATGTTTTACCAAAACCCCCTTGACCGATTAATTTTAGCGCTCGATAACGTTCTCTGAGCAGTAATTGAGAACCGCACTTATGACAGAATTTATCCGTGGGGGTGTTTTGGTGCGAACAATCGGGATTGAGACAGAGACTCATAGCCGTTTGACAAGTGTGGGAAGATTAACCCCTATTATACTAAATCCGTTGAGTAACGCACAGAAAACGGGTTTCTCCGAGAAACCCGTTTTCTGCTCATGCACTCATGCAAAAAAGGGAATAAATAATCAGTCTTTAAGTAGGTAGGCGTTAAAAATTATCAGACACCACCCTTATCAAGGGGGGACTAAGGGTAGGGTTGATTCATGAATCAACCCTACTATGAATCAAACCTAGTACTAAGGGGCGATCGAACCTAAAACACATTTTTAATTTAATTATAACCAGCTACTTAATAACCAGATTTAGTATTATAGAAAAAGAAAGCAAGCTAGGGCGACTCTAGTGGGCAAATTTTCTCCGATAATTGGTTGAAAATATCGATAAAAATAGGTGAGTTAGCAAAGCGTAACCCACCCGATATCTATTTTGGGTTTTAAACCGTTTCTACCAAGGGACGGGTTAACTTATCCAACTGTTGGGTTAACAGACTCAGGAATAAACCCACATCGGTGACGATACCGACGGATTCTACAGAACCTCGATCGCTTAATTTTGTCACCACGGCCGGGTTAATATCAACACAGACCATTTTCACCCCCGCCGGTGTCATATTGCCCACACCGATGGAATGGAGCATACTAGAGAGCATGAGAATCATGTCTGCACCTTGAATTAAGCGGGAATATTCTTCCTGTGCTTTAATTAAATCCATCTCCGTATCCGGAAGCGGACCATCATCGCGAATTGAACCGGCCAAACTGAAGGGGACATTATTCTTGACGCATTCATACATTACGCCTTTTGTCAATACCCCGGCCGATACAGCTTTGGCGATGCTGCCGTGGCGACGGATGAGGTTGATAATCTTGAGGTGGTGACGATGGCCACCGCGCACGGGGATGCCTTTCTGCATATCTACCCCTAAAGAAGTACCCATGATCGCCTGTTCCATGTCGTGAACTGCGATCGCATTTCCCCCCAGTAAAGCGTGAACGTAACCATCGCGGATTAAACGGGAGAGATGTTGCGCTCCTCCAGTGTGAATGACCACCGGACCTGCCGTTACTACCACTTTACCGCCCTGGTCGCGAATTTGGCGCATTTCCCAGGCAATCTGCTCGACGGTTAACTCGACTCGGCGCTCGCTGGAAACCCCCGCACCCATAAAGGTAAATTCCTGGGTGCTGTTGCGTTGTTCCCTGGATTCCGCCTGTCGGATAGTACGGATGCCCTCAACTCCCACCATAACGCGATCGCCAGCTTTTAAATCCCGCAGCAGAGTACATTTTGCCGTTTTGCCTTCCGGACTTTCAGTGACGACGATGGCTGCATCCATGCGTTGATTTTCCACCCGCACCCATTCACAGTTAACCCGCACTTCCGTGGGATAGATGGTGCTGACATAAAAATCATCGGGAGCGACCCCATCTTGAGCGACAATGGCGGTATTGACATCACAGATTTCTTGGGGACGAGCGGCCGCACCGAGGTCGATCAATTGTACCATGATCTCCTCCATTACCTCGTGAGAGGGTGCAGAAACCCGCACTTCGGCCGAGGAGGTACTTTGGCGCTCAATCCCCAAAGTGAAGTTTAAAACCTTGAAACTGCCGCCATTTCCCACCACAACATCGAGAGCTTTATTCATAATTCCCGCGTCGAGCAGATGACCTTCTAACTGGAGAATGCGACTTTCAATGGTGACATTAGCGTGATGGTCTGGAATTAGGGGTTCCGTGGTACGCAGGGTTAAACATTTAGCGGCTCCTCCTGCTTTTAAGAACTCCGTTAGGGGAGTTTGTACCACTTCAAATCCTTTTGCGGCTAAGTTATGTTGTAAGTCGTCACTAATTTTATTCATGACGATTATTTGACCGATATTCACTGCATTACAAGCAAAGTTAACCGCATCGGCTTCTTCAACGATAATGCGTTTTTCTTCGGGAATTTTTAACTCAATTAACCGATTAGAATAGGCATCAAAAGCATCGGGATAGTAGAGTAGATAACCGCCACTAAGGGGACAAAAACAGGTATCGAGGTGATAGAAACGTTCATCGATTAAACGTAGGGATAAAACCTCGATATCGAGCCATTTAGCGATTAAAGGGTGAGAATCTAACTCAGTTCTGAAGCCATATCCTGCCCATAACCAACGTCCTTCCCGATCTAATAGTGCGTCTCCTGCACCTTCAAAGGGTAAATCTTTGGGCAGTTCATGAACCGTAAAACCGTTATCTTCAAACCACTGCTTAAAATAGGGTTCTTCTCCCTGTCTTTCTTTGTGTAAAAAGCGACTGAGAACGACAGTTTTTTCCAGAACTAAACCTGCATTAGCGGTAAAAACCATGTCGGGCCAGCCTTTTTCTGGTGTGACTAAATCCACGAGCGCCCGATCTTTGAGAACATGATAAAGCTGCTGCCATTGTTGCCTAGCTTTTTCCTGGGAAGATTTGTGAATGTTGCCCTCCATCCAAGGATTAATCACATAATCCACATCGTAATGATCGGGAGAACACATCAAAAAGCGAATAGTTTCAGTCATATTTTTTGACAATGAATATTCAGTATAAGTAGTCTGGAGATAAGTTTAGACCAATCTTCCATTATACTCCACTTTGCCCCGAAATGTCACTAAACCTAAGATTAGGACAATTACCGCTCTACAAGCTAAAAACAGCCCAGTTTTAGCCGATAACTGACGGCTAGAAGCTTAAATCATTGTAAATCCTGATGTTTAAATAACCCCATAAATTTCGATTTGCGTCCGTGTTCCTTAATTAAATTTTCCCGATAAGTTTGCCATTCTTCCCGTCTTCCTGACATATAAAAGGCATTACGAGCTTTTTTTAGCCATTTAATCGCTTCTTCGTAGCGATCAGCCTTTTTTTCGTCGAGTATCTTTTCCGCAGGAGGACGCGCGTGATCGATCACCCAGTTAGGATCGACGGTAGCAGCCGCATCCATTATCCGCCAAATTAGGTGAGACTGCACATAGGAATTATCAGAAACGACTTTAATTGCATCTCTAACTAAATTTTCGTGGAGAAATATATCGATTTTAGCCTCTGTGGAACGTCCACCGCTAAACTCGCGCAAGTAATCTAACAAGTCTAATTTTAAATCGGGCCAATCTTGCCCCGCTAAAGACTCAATTTTTTGGTAATGGGAAAAGGAAGGTTGGTCTTGAAATGCCTTAATTCTAGCAGCCAAAGCTGTATCTATATCCCCTAAAGATTGCGCTAGTTCACTTGTCCAGAGAGCTAATTGATAATAATAATTCCCTGGGAAATTTAGACCACCCCTGGCAATTATTAGGGCGGATTCTGGTGCGGATTCATCGCGTAAAGCTTTGGCAAAAAAGAAAGCTTCATCGTTTTTAGTTATCATATTTTTTGCCGCTGCCATCGCTTCGTCAATGCGATCAAGATAGACTAACTTAGTTAGGTATTCTACCACTTGTCCTGAAGCTAAAGCTAGATTCAAATATTCCTGATCTTTTTCCTGCTGCTCGAAAATTTCTAAGCGAATAGAAGTTAATTTTTGGGCATAATGGGGGATATTCCCTGACCACATTTCTGAAAAATTAGCCGATTCTCCTCGTAAAATCTTCTCTAAAACAGGATCATCCCATCCCTGTTGTAAGGCTGCTAAACTCATCTCAAAATCGGCACTCCATTCATCTTGCCATTGCTCGATCTTTTCCCTTAAATCTTGCTTTTCTTGGGGATTAAATTCTTTACTTAAAATTGCCTCAGTTAGAACTCGATCGATTCTGGCACTTAAATCATCATTGACAGCACCGTAATCTTCTAAATCATCCCATTCCTCGATACAGGCGCTAATAATTGCTTCTAAAATAGCGATCGCATTATCTGGTTCTCCCTTTTGATAATAATCTTTGGCCTCATCCACTAGGGCATAAATTTCATCAGAAATTGGATCTTCTTCGTAGTAATCTTCTTCGATCGCTCGTAGGGATTGCCGCAGTTCATTACGGACAGTATTACGATAAGCTTTGACATTAATAGTTATCTTCCCTCCCGCTTTATTAACTGGGGTAGCTGGCAATAAAAACTTATCAATTGTCTCGATAATTTCTGGGTGTTTAGCCACTAAATGATTAAGTAATTTTCTTAATTTACTTTCATCGATTGGTGTCAATAACTCCTCTAGGGAGGCTTTTTTAATAATTAATTCTGGTTGACGATAACAGGTTAATAAAACCGCCACAATATGCTTACACCAACCCTCGTAATCGTAGGACAGGAACAGGAGACATTCTCAAGATTATCTTGGTTAAAATCCATGGCAACTCGATAGGGTTTAACCTCACTACCACTCACTAAAGCTTGCAGGTTTTGCCCCCGTTGCCAAAGAGAAATAACTGCACCGCTATCGTAATAATATTGACCGCGCTGATAGGAAGCATTGGTGCTATTTTGCTGGATAATTTTTTCATTGATAGGAGGAATAGTCATAGTCAGCAAAGGAGAGGATTGGGTGATAAAATCTTGTCTGTGTCAAGAAAACTGCCAGCACCGAGACAGACCACTGCATCAGCAACCGAGTCAACTTATCTTCAGTTTAGCCTAAATGTGCTATAGTAAAGACAGTATGGAAATTAAAAACATTCCTCTGTCCCAAATTCGTCGTCCTTTACCGCGACAAACCGATCCCGAAAAAGTTAATCAGTTGATGCAATCGATCGCTGAGGAGGGATTACGAGAACCGATCGATGTTTTGGAGGTGGATGGTAACTACTACGGTTTTTCCGGTTGCCATCGCTTTGCCGCTCATCAGCGTCTCGGTAAAGAAACAATTCTCTGTCGAGTTCGTCGCGCCCCTAAATCCGTTTTAGCTAAACACATCGCTTAAGCTGAGAAGTCCCATGAATGAGTCCTTATATAAATATCATCGGCAAAAATTAGAGCAGTTAATGGCAGAAATTGGCTGTAAAAATCTGGAAGAATTGAGTCGGTTATCGGGTCTATCTTCTTGGCAATTGCAGAGAGTTCGCCATGGGTTAATCGCCAAATTATCCTCTGAATCTTTGGTGAAATTAGCTAATGCGCTGCAGCTGCCAGTTAGCGATCTTCTCGCTCATTTTCAAATCCCGACGATGGGGACAGAGGATCGTTCAGGGGAATCAAAAATTCTCGAACAAGAGTATCAAAATTTACAGCAAAAATTAGACAAGCAAAAAGAAGAATTAGCCGCAGAATTTCAACGTCAAAGCATCGAAGCGATCGAATCTTGGTTAGTTCAATGGCCCACGGCCGAGGCCGTTGCCCGCAAAAATCCCGACCTAGCAGCCGTCAAAATCCTCTCCCTAGTTAAACCGATTATGCAGTTACTGGAGCGCTGGGGAGTGCAACCAATTGACAGTGTCGGTGATCATGTGAGTTATGATCCGCAAATCCATCAATTGATCGATGGTCAAGCAGCAATCGGTACACCCGTTCTAGTGCGTTATCGGGGCTATCGTCATGGGGAAAAACTACTTTATCGTGCTAGAGTGAGTTTAATTAAAGTAGAAATGCCGGAAATTCAACCAGCAGAAACAGAAAATGTCACCGCTTAAAGTGATAATTCTTACATAGCTTCAGCGCCGCGAAAACGTCTTCGGAGAAGTTCTCTGAAAACGATATCGATAATTGATCGCAAAGGTAAAGAAATTGTTTCTGGCATCTTGACAAATTTGCTTATATGTGCTGTGAAAACTTCTCTCACGGTCTGCTTTTATCTCATCGGTAAAGATTGCAATCCAAAACAAAGACCTTGACACACTCGTGTTAGGAAATTTAAGTCTAAAGTAGCGATTGTATCCCGAGAACTATGATAATAGGGATTACGCATATTAGCCGTATCTGTCACCATAATTGCCGAATAACCGCGACTCCAAAAAGGAGAATGATCGCTGCGTCGAGTATCGGGGACGATATAACCTCCAAAAATTACGGGCAACCACTCGCAGGGAGTCTGATTTTCCCGCAGGACTCGACTGAGAAAATTTAAATCCTTGCGGGTTTTGAGATTGCCAATCAAAGCGATAAAATCCCCGGTGTTGGGATAAAAATATTCTAGAAAAGCCGGATATTTTTGAGAATGGGGATTTTTATCACAGTAACCGAGCATTTCTAAGGATAACATTAACCTTAAATCCTGCTTAGTTTGTTTTAATTTTTCCGCGTAGGCAATGCTCCCCAGTAATCCGTATTCTTCTAGATCGAAGGCAAGTAAACGAATTGGATAATTAGCATGATTCTCCCCAAAAAACCTCGCTAATTCTAATAATACCGCTAATCCCGTAGCGTTATCGTCGGCCCCCGGCGACCCCGGCACCGTGTCATAATGAGCGCCAATTAAAATCGGAGGTTTTTGACTGTTGTTAGGCAAATCCAAGATTAAATTTTCGTAAGCTTTTCCCCGAAAATGGAAAAAATGTGATTCAACCTTTCCCCACTGTCCTAACTCTTGTCGCAGGTATTCTCGCACATAAAAATGTCCTTGACTAGAGAAAAAAGGGTTTCTTTCTCGGACAATTTGTTCTAGGTGTTGGCTTAAGCGATCGCTAAGAAGATCAAACATTGATAGCAGCAGATAATTTAATTAAAAGAGCCAATGGATAGAGAAACTGAGGCAAAAATCGGAGAAAATAACAATTGTTAATGATCAAGTATTCTGTGGAGCTAAAATCATGACAAATCTCCAATTGACTAGCTATGAGTGTATCGTGATCGGGGCGGGATTAGCGGGATTAATCGCCGCGCGTAATCTCCAGAGGCGAGGTCATCAAGTTCTGGTAATCGAAGCGCGAAATCGTTACGGTGGCAGAATGTCTGGTCAATATCTCCCCTCCGGACAGTGGATCGATCGAGGTGGTCAGTGGGTGGGCCCAACCCAAGAGCGTTTTTTAGCCCTCCTTGATGAGTATCAAATACGTCGTTTTCCCTCTCCCAATCAGGGAAAAACCGTCCTAGTCTTTAACAAAAAACGCTATGAATTCAACGGTTTTTTTCAAGGTTTCCACGAGGGAGAAATACCGGATATCGGCCCGGCAGAATGGCAAGATGCGATGTCAGCATGGGCGCGTTTTCAAGAACTAGCCAAAACCCTACCTTCCGGTTATCCCCAAAGCAACGATCACACCAAAAAACTAGACAGTAAAACTTTTGCCCAGTGGATTGAAGAAAACACCACCACAGATTTTGGTCAATGGTATTTTGCTTATATGGCCCGTGCAGTGGGGTTTCTCGGGCCGGCCGAACCCAACCAAGTATCACTGCTGCACGTTCTTTGGGGACAAAATTGCGCCGCTCAAGCTGAACATCCAGAAGCCGAACTGATCCATGGCGGAGCGGGACAAATTCCCGACAAGATCGCGGCGGAGTTAGGAGGGCGAATTCGACTGGGGGAACCGGTTTTTCGCCTTAATTATGACTCGGCCGGCGTGACCGTAGAAACCAGCCAGAACACTTTTACCGCCAAATTTGCCATCATTGCCATGCCGCCCCATCTTGCCGGCCGCATTATTTATCATCCCCCGCTGCCACCCCAGCGAGAACAACTAACCCAACGAGTACCGATGGGATGCTGCGCTAAAGTCCTGATTTCCTATGAACAACCTTTCTGGCGAAAACAGGGACTAGCGGGACTTGCTCAAGGGAATTGTCAATGGTTGGAACTCTGTGCTGATAGTTCCGATCCCGAAACCGGCGTCGGGGTAATGGCCACCTTCCTAGTTGGCGATCGCTATAGTCGTTGGCGCTCGATGAGTGGCCCGGCGCGCCGTGCCGCCGTCCTCTCGGATTTAGCTATTTATTTCGGTCAAGAGGCCCTTTTCCCGATCAGTTACGATGAGGTGGATTGGCCCGGGGAGCCCTGGACTGGTGGCGCATATTCCGCTTTTATGCCCCCCGGAGTCTGGACAAGTTTCGGCGAGGCTCTTTTTACTCCCGTCGGACCGATTCACTGGGCCGGCACAGAAATGGCCGATCGCTGGCCGGGATTTTTTGAGGGAGCGATCCGCACCGGTGAGGCAGCGGCCGATCGAATCGCCTTGCTTTTACGCGAAAAATGAGCATCTACAGGGCTACGCACCTCCTTAGGTCAAAAAAGTCATCATAGTCAATTTTCGTGGATAATAGGGCAGAAAAATCCTAAATCATCACTATTTCGCCCTGGTAATGTTCGACGAAATATTGGACACGATGACGATATTCTTTAATTGTCCGATCGACCCATTCCCGATGTTCACTGTTAGCGTAGATATGCACTAAAGGTTCTCCGGCATCGGGTAAAATCAATACCCAGTCATCATTAAGGGGATTAATCACCTTCACCCCATCGATCAACTCTAGATTATCGGTAGCGTGAGTTTCCACCAGATAGCGCATCAAGGATCCCTTTACTTTCCAAGGACAACGCACCGCCGTATTCTTATTATAAATGCGCGGTAACTCGGCCCGCACCTGAGCTAGAGAACGTTCCTGAATGGTTAACATCTCCAAAAGTTTCGCCACGCTGAACATGGCATCGAAACCGGGATGTAATTGCGGAAAAATAAAGCCAGTTTGCCCTGATCCTCCTAAAACCACATTAGGATTGGTTTGACATCCTTCCATTAAAGCGCTAGGACTGGCTTTTGTCCGCACCACCCGGCCATCGTGACGACGCGCGATCTGTTCCACGGCACTAGAAGCATGAACCGGCACTACCACTGTACCGCGAGGATGGGCGGTCAGAATTGTATTCACCATTAAAGCGGTTAATTGTTCCCCGCGAATCGATAAACCACTCTCATCGACGAGGACTAATTGTTCTCCGTTGGCCGAAACTTGTACGCCTAAGTTCGCTTTCAGGGCCTCCACCACATGGCCCAATTGATGGATCAGTAACTCTCTTTCCTGCATGGAAAGGGCATTCTGACGTAAACTGGCATTGAGAACCACGGCATCACAGCCAAATTTGGCCAGTAATTCTGGTAAAATTGCCCCTGAGACTCCGTAGGCGTAATCAATGACGATTTTGGAACCACTATTGCGAATGGCCTCCACATTTAGCTGAGTTTCAAAGGTTTTGCGGTAATTATCGAGAATATCAGCCGGATAGGACATACTGCCGATTTCCTGCATTCCCACCCGTCGCAGATCTTCTTTGAAATAAGCACCTTCGATTTTCTTTTCCTTGGCTTTGGAAACATTAATCCCTTTTTCGTCTAAAAACTCGATTAAGAGAAAATCCGGGCGATCCGGGTGGATACGAACGTGAATGCCACCGACTACGTTTAATTTAGCCACTAAAGTCCTGGAAATCGGTAAAGCATTCGCTTGTAGGTTTTGGATATTCACCCCCACGGACATTAAACCGGCAATCAGCGAGCGACTGACCATGCGCGAGACACTACGTTGATCCCGGGAGACGATTACCGTTGACCCCGGTTTCAGGATGGAACCGTAGGATGCCCCCAGTTTAACGGCGAATTCGGGCGTGATATCGATGTTAGCGAGGCCCGATACTCCTCGTTGACCGAAGAGGTTTTTATGGGCAGTATTTCCCCAAATCAGGTTAATATTGAGGATGGCTCCCGATTCGATCTGTTTACTCGGCCAGACTCTGACCCCAGAATTGATCTGCGCTTCTTCCCCCACGATCGATAATTGTCCGATCACCGCACCTTCGTGTACCTGGGCCCGTCGATCGATTCTGGTTCCCCTAGCGATCGTACAAGCGGCTAAATTGACCTCATCCCCGATCACCACACCATTCCAGAGGATGGGACGTTTCAGATCGGAACCAGCACCGATGGTGACATTATCGCCGATAACCGAACCCCTCTCGATCAGAACATTTGCACCAATACGGCAATGATTGCCGATCATGGCCGGTGCCTCGATCTGGGCGCTAGGATCGATATAGGTATTAGTGCCGACCCACACCCCGGGGGATTTTTCTCGATAGGGAAATTCTAGGTTAACTTTGCCGGATAAAGCATCGTATTGCGCTTCTCGGTAGGCCTCCAGATGACCGACATCGCACCAATAACCATCGGCCACATAACCATACATAGGTTCGCCCCTTTGCAGCAGCAGCGGAAACAAATCTTTAGAAAAGTCGGTTTCTTCTTTGTAGGGGAGATAATCGAGGACTTCTGGTTCGAGAATATAGGTTCCGGTGTTGACAGTATCGGAAAAAATCTCGCTGGTGGATGGTTTTTCGATAAAACGGCGAATTCTGCCTTCTTTGTCGGTAATCACTACCCCAAATTCGATCGGATTGGCAACCCGCGTCAGGACGAGGGTTGCTTTCGAGTTTTTACTTTTATGGAATGCGATCGCTTTTTGCAGGTCAAAATCGGTGATACTATCGCCACTAATCACCAGAAAGGTATCATCTAACCATTCGGCAATATTTTTCACACATCCTGCGGTGCCTAGGGGTTGATCCTCCTCGACAGCGTAGGTGATTTTTACCCCAAAGTCGCTGCCGTCTTGAAAGTAGTCGCGCATGACATCGGGAAGATAGTGCAGGGTGGTGATAATTTCGGTAATGTCATGTTTTCGTAGTAAATTGATAATATGTTCGGCGATCGGACGGTTGAGAATCGGGACCATCGGTTTGGGAAGATCACAAGTAAGCGGACGTAATCTTGTCCCCGAACCACCTGCCATTAATACCGCTCGCATAATTTCCTCCCAAGGCTATCTTTTCGCCGTTTTTAAATATTTTTTTCAAATTCTGGCTTGAGTTTCCCGACCTCGATCGAGCTAGTCCCTAACCGGCATTCTAACACCGTCCCCCCGATTCAGAACAATATTTTCTTTTCCCAAGCCAGCAAAACCAAAGCTTAAAATAGGAGATGTGAATTGTCTAAATCTAAGGATGAGATGGCATGAGACTGGTTATTTTTCTCTTAATAATTGTTTATGGTGCCGGTGGTTGGAAATTCTGGAATGGATACAGAAGCACTAATTTTAGTTCCAGTTTACCCAATCGTTTAGCTCTAACGCTGTTCTGGCCGCTTCTGTTGGCTGTTAATCCCGCCTATCGCAAGAATTTTCAAAAAGCCCTCAAGGGCAAATAAAATTAACATACTGCCAAGGTCACGGCCATAAAACAGAAAGTGGGTGGGTATCGAGGCGTTTTCTGCCGGATTAGTCGAGATTACCCCCCCCAAAAAACCCTAAATAATCCATGGCAATCGGCAATTTAGCTGTGGATGGCTTATTATGGTTAGGGAAAAAAAGGGGTCGTAGCTCAGTTGGATAGAGCGAGTGCCTCCTAAGCACTAGGCCGCCGGTTCGATCCCGGCCGATCCCGCCTTTTTCAGTGATCAGTGATCAGTAAACAGTGAAAAGATGCTGGGAAACTGCTATTTAATACTGCTCACTTAAAACTCAAAACTTAAAACTGATAACTGATAACTGATCACTGATCACTGATATTTATCTTCTCATTCTGCCCTTAACTTGATACCAAAGCCTTCTTAAACGTAGATCGAGAGAAAAACCCCGACTGGTGGGAATAACAATCGTGCCACCGATGCGATCGTGGAAAGCGCGGTTAAATTGCTCATCACCGATCGCCATACCACAGTCGGCGAAAAGGGGCGAAGATAATAAAATCAAACTTAAAGGATTGCCAAAAAAAGTATTTAACCCTACCATCATTAAAGCTGCCCCGCCACCAGCGATCGCCTCTCTTTTGCTTAACTCCAAAATTCCGGGTAAACGCTGAAGTCGTAGATCGATGACCTTCATATCCAAGGCCCAACGTCCTAAACTCTGACCCTGATTCTGCGCTACTAATAACACCCGCCAACACCACCAGATCAGGAGAAAAAGGAAAAATTGCAGTACAGGCGCACTATTAGCAAAGGAGCTTAAAAACCAGATCGAGGCAAAGTCGATCAGGAAAGCATAGGCGCGACGATCTAAGGGAATTTTCGGAAATTTTTGCGGTAGATTATCTTCAGGCGGGATGGGGTAAACCATAAAAGACCTCTTGTAAAAATCAAAAATTGTTGTTAGGGTTAGGGGTCAGTAGCCAGTAGTCAGGAGTCAGGAGAATTAAGAATGAATGATAATCAGTTAAATAATCTATTTACAGACTTTATGCCATTTAATTCTTATTTTTGCCGTTTTTGAACCCTGAAAAATTAATTATGCAAGAGATTTAAAGTAAATTCTCGGAAAAATCCTGCTGTTTATCTTCCACTTTAATCGGGAAATTGGCAATTCTAGGATAGTTGTCTCTTGTCTTTTTTCTCCCCCCGTCTCGGAGTCTTCTGTCTGGGGGTCTCCTCACCTAAGGTCAGATTTTTGATTTTTGCAGGAGATATAATTATTAATCGACTCGGAGATCTAAGCTACCATTGAGCAAAGGTAGCCCAGAATACAGGGATAATCATGGAGCAAGATTCATTAACAACGGAGGTTATTCTGACCCATCCGCGGCAAAGTTTGGGAGAGATACAGTTGGATTGGATGCCACAACCGGGTAATTATTTGGCCTTAAAAGGACAAACCTATGCGGTTTTGGAACGTCACCACCAGTATCAATACAAGATTGGTGGCTATTGTTTACGCAAAATATCCCTTTATGTACAAACTGCTCCCACTCCTAACGAAAAAAGTTTTATTGAAGGACGTTGGGTGATGGGGGATGCTAGTTGTCGTTTTAACGCCAGATCCGAACTGTTACGCTGTGCGATTAACCCCTCCGGTCCCTGTCAAGATTGTCGTTTTTACGAAACTATTAACCCTTAAAAGAGCCTTTTTCGGCAACAATCTGGCTATTTTCCCCAGCTAAGCTAAGACGCATTTAAACCGCTTACTCTTAGATTAGCCGAACCGCCCCCAATCCCTTTACTGTTGCCTTTTGCCTCTTGCCTCTTGCCTCGTCTCAACAAGCAATTTAAATTAAGAACAGCTTAATCGCTATATTGATCAATCGCCTATGAATCATCCTTATTCTTGGATCGAGGATAGCTTAAAAACCCTCCATCGGGCCAATTGGTATCGAAGGGTTAAAACCATTCAAGGCCGGGGCGGAGCCGTTATAGAATTAGAGGGTCGATCGCTGCTCAATTTTGCCAGTAATGATTATCTGGGATTAGCAGCCGATGAAAGAATGATCGCGGCAGCCATAGCAGCGACACAAAGCTATGGAACCGGAAGCACCGGCTCGCGTCTATTAAGTGGACACCGAGATCTTCATCGAGACTTAGAATTAGCGATCGCATCTTTTAAAAATAGCGAAGACGCGATCGTTTTTAGTTCGGGATATTTAGCCAATTTGGGGACAATTACCTGTTTAGTGGGGCAGAAAGACCTGATTTTAGGCGATCAATACAATCACTCTAGCCTCAAAAATGGAGCCAAGTTAAGCGGTGCCACGGTGAAAGAATACCAGCACAATAGTCTCGAAGATTTAGAAAATCAGTTATTAGCCCACCGTCATCACCATCGTCATTGTTTACTGCTCACCGATACAGTGTTTAGTATGGATGGGGATATCTGTCCCCTAGCGGGAATTCTCGCTCTAGCCGAGATTTATAATTGCATGGTTTTGGTGGATGAGGCCCACGCTACCGGGGTTATGGGGGAAAATGGCACAGGTTGCGTGGAATATTGTGGTTGTCAGGGACGGGAATTAATTCAGATGGGAACCCTGAGTAAAGCTTTGGGCAGTTTAGGGGGTTATGTGACCGGAAACGCCAAAATTATCGATTTTATCCGCAATCGCGCCGCCACCTGGATTTATACTACCGGTTTATCCCCCGCCGACACCGCGGCCGCTAGAATGGCTTTAGAGATTATTCGTCTGGAACCGGAACGTCGCCAACGTCTACACCAAAATATTAATTTTGTCAAGAGTAAATTAAATAATCTTAATATATTGCCTTCGGAAGCGGCCATTTTATGTTTACCGGTAGCCAATCCGGGTCAAGCCCTAGAATTATCGCAAAAACTGCTAGAAAAAGGGATTTTTGCCCCCGCCATTCGTCCTCCTACCGTTCCCACCAGTCGTCTGCGGTTTACTGCCATGGCTACCCATAGCCTCGCCCATCTAGAGGTTCTTGTCCAGTCTATTGGCGAATCTTTCCCCACATAGGGAAAAAGTTTTTGGTGGGAGCAGGGTATGGGAACGGCTTATGCTGCGGCAGGTTTAGGGACTCTTGAAAGGATTGACAATTTTCAGCCCATCAATGTCTGAATAGCCAAAGTCTTCTGTATAGAGAGTTTCGACGTTTGCTTCCAAACAAGCAGCAACCACCATCGAATCCCAATGAGACAAACTAAAACGGCTGATCAAGTCCTCAGCACGATTAATCACAGCCCAAGTTGGCAAAGCTGTGTACCAAACCTGTTGCAAATCTCGAATGTACTGATAGGCTTGCGCTCTGTCATACCCAAATGGCTCAAGTTTGCGGCTTGCCGCTAAATATTCGCAGGCAACCCGCCAAATTAAAACTCCCTCTGTCAGATTAGCTACTAGAGAAGCTGCGATTGCCTGCTCACTAGGATAACGCGAATCATTGACGTAAATTAAAACATTTGTGTCAACGGCGTTCATGCAACATATCTCTCGTAAACTGGGGAGCATTAGAGGGAATGGGGTTTTGTTGCATTCGCTCAACAAGCAGCCTTAAAAAATTCTGCCTAGCCGCAATATCGGTAATCTTTGGGGGAATAATTTGAGGTGATTTTACAAAAAGCTCCACCTCAGTGCCTTCAGGTAAATCGTAAGCTGTTTGAAGGATGAACGTACCACTATGATAAATCGCTTTCAAAGCTTGGGGCATGGGGAAATCTCTATCACAAGAATTAGGGGTGATTTAGTTAGCTGCTTACAGTCTAGCCTACAGGATTGCCCCTCTATTTTAACCAAAGCTAACATTCCTCAACTTGGCCCACCAGATCAGCATTGCACTTTAACCCACAGCTTCAATCAATGTGCATGGTGCGTTCCCCCAAAAATCGATCGGTGAAGCAGTAGGAGCCACATTAGGGAACGCACCCCACCAGATCAGCGTGCTGCTACGCAGTGCCTTCGGCATCGCACTTTGTAAAATGGGTTGAAATATTGCAATAGACTCATTCTCCCGCAATTGTCAAAACCTTTCTGTAGAGTGTTTCGCTAATTCGGAATTCTGCTTTTGAGATTAGCTGATCAACAATCGGTTTAATATTCATAATCAATTCTTTTTGCTTGGCTTCGAGTAAAACGCCCAATATTCCAGTAATATTTAGCCCAAGATATCGTGCAACTTTGCGTCCTTTTCTTTCATCCAAAATTAATATATCTGCGCCTAATTCTAGCGCTAAAATAATCCCTTCTGATTCTCCTCGGTCTAATTTATTGAGTAGTTGATTAACTTGGTTTTGCTGGGTGA
Organism: Microcystis sp. LE19-8.1F; assembly: GCF_027531715.1. Taxonomy (NCBI): domain Bacteria; kingdom Bacillati; phylum Cyanobacteriota; class Cyanophyceae; order Chroococcales; family Microcystaceae; genus Microcystis; species Microcystis sp. LE19-8.1F. The sequence goes on from NZ_JAPZSO010000035.1 coordinate 37,088, forward strand.
CGGGCCGTGTTTCTATCCAAGATAAGGTCATGATTTCAATCGTGCCAGGAACGGCGTAACCTAAACTCGCCATTTCCTCATAAACGGCTTGAGGAATGATAATTGTTCCATAGAGTTGATGCAAAAGGGTTAACTGGTTAACGGCGGCTAGGTTGGTAATGGGTGAGGTGTCACTCACGACGATCATAGTCTGCCTAGTTTTTGTAAGGTTTGGATGTCTTCTTCTAATTCTTCAAGGTCATAATGGACACAAATCTCTCGTAGATTAAGTTCGTGTTGAAATTGGAGGAGGTTCATGCCTGCAAGATGACGGGCTTTGCCGATGCTGATTTTGTCTTGTTTAAAGAGCATGATGGCGATTTCTAGTTTTAGCTCGTCTTCGGAGAGTCCTGATGCGGTCAGTATGTCATTAGGAATAACTACGCTCATAATTTTTAGGGGTTGGCGATTGTCAAATCAGCGATGGTTTTATGATAGCTCGCTTGTGTCTAGTGCCTTGAGGGAGGTTTATGATTTCTCCAATCTCCGTTAAAAAGAAGCAAATATCAAATAATCCTCTTTTAAATAGCAAAAAAAGAGACCCTTGCGGTTCTCCTGTTGTAATACCTTCAATTAAAGCTTAGTTTTTGTCTGCCTGAGTGGGGCGGCGCTTGAAGCCAGCCCCCAGAGCGACGACAGCCCCCAGACCAACGAGGGCAGAGGGTTCCGGGGTTTGAGCGGGGGGAGCGGCATCGCACTTAAACCCACAGTAAATGTGCATGGTGCGTTCCCCAAAAATCTATTAGTGGAGCAGTAGGAGCCACATTAGGGAACGCACCCCACGGCTGCGTTGTTAGACCGCACCTCACCGAATCTCTTCTAGCACTGGCTCATAAGGCTTCAATCTTGACCTTACCGCCCTCAATGTTATCGACCTGCAACCGATATCTGTAAAGCAGCGCCATTCCTAGTAGAGGCTCTGTTTCTGATTCTGCAATATCAATCTCTTGGTACTGCCCATCCCATATCACAGTCCCAGTGTACAGATCAAAATAAGTTTCACTGCCATCACCCAGCGTGACAAAATCAGAACCACTCCAAGGTAAATTTAATGTAGCGATGATTGTAGAGGGCAAAGATAAAAATCCATTGAACCCGGTATCAATCACCGCGTCAACCGCTTGCAGTTGCCGATTTGAGTTTCCGACTACAATCGTTAGCGTGGCTTCACGCCGCCAATTGACAACACCTTCCATCATGGATTTTTCTTCAAACTCCGTGCCCCGAAATGATAAACAGCGCGATGTCCGATACGAATGATCCAAGGTTGGGCATCGGGGTGACGTTCAAAGAGCCGATTAGTTGCAGGCACAACGTTTTCATCGACTTCAAACTCTCCAGTTTCAATGTCGATCGCTACAATCTTACCTTCATTACCGGCTTCGACTTGCTGCCGAATGCCAGATTCGTAGAGTTTTTGCCCTCGCTCGGCTAACTCATCTTTGGGATAACGCCGTTGACGAACTGCCATCTGGTTGACCTCAACTCAGTATTTTGCCTTAATTATACTCTGATTTATTCTAACGAAGTGCTCCCGCTCTACTACTGATGAGCCGCCTCATCGGAAGCCCCCCAGTGGTGCACTTCAAATTTGAATCGGCGCTTCAATCAATGTGCATGGTGCGTTCCCCAAAAATCGATCAGTGGAGCAGTAGGACTTGCATTAGGGAACGCACCCTACAAGATCAGCGATCGCACTTAACTACACGCTCCATAACACCCCCACCAAAAGCGGCAGCAACGTTGTAGCCAATTTTGATCCCAAAGAGCCGAGCATGGGGGTGTTTCTCGCTCAATAAGTCAGCAGCGTGTAAGCCATTTTCATCAACTTTGTAGTCACCTGTTTCAATGTCAATGATGACCATCTTGCCAATGTTTTCTTCAACTTCCACCTCTTGGCGGATTCTGCTTTCGTACAGTTTCTCCGCACGTTGAGCAACTTCTTCACGGCTTAAAAGGATTGCTTGCATATACTAACTCCCGATTACGGCTTTTCTATTTAATTAATATCCCCAGCGAGTGGGGACTAAAACAATTATCTTTATTAATTCTAAAGGGATATGTGTTTCCATGCAATTAAGGTCCCCAGCGAGTGGAACGGTGGATCGAATCTAAACGTCGGTGGGATTCTAAGTGGTTTCCATTCAATTAAGGTCCCCAGCGAGTGGGAACTCCTATGGGTAGTATGATTGAAGATAAAGATAGCTTCAAATGTTTCCATTCAATTAAGGTCCCCAGCGAGTGGGAACAAAGCCATTAATCAACAATTACCCAATAAACAGATGGTTTCCATTCAATTAAAGTCCCCAGCGAGTGGGAACTTTACATTTCTTCAAATAATCAAAAAGGATTACTGATTAGATAGACTTAAAGTACAAACTCGTCGCAACATATTCTGACTAGCAATACTATCAGCGGGAACTAGAAAATATTGAGGCCAATAATCTATAAAAGTAGTGTAGGTTTTCCAGCTAGGATTAGCACTTAATTTACCATGATTACAGGACTTGGTATAAGCATTTCTTGTTCTGCCACCAATACTGTATTCAAAGATAACAACTTTTACCTTTGGGTATGTATCATTCTCGCTATAAAATCCATCTTCATTATTGAGAGTATCGTCAGCTAACATAATTTCAAATTTGACACTACGCTCATTTAATTTTATGATTTCACCGTTATTAGTTTGACCAAAATCTACCCACTTTTCTTGTTTATTTTGAGCTAATACAGGTGTTGTGAATATAGGTAGACAAGAAATTGCGATCGCTGTAGTGTATTTGATTAGTTGCATAATTTTAGAACCTCACAATGAATTAAATATAGTTTCCATTCAATTAAGGTCCCCAGCGAGTGGGAACTCAAATCACCTCAGTCTAAAAATAAGGGGGAATTAGTTGATGTTTCCATTCAATTAAGGTCCCCAGCGCGTGGGACGCACCCTACCAGATCGGCGATCGCACTACTTTTCAAGCTTTTTGTCCTTTACTTAGGTCTCAGACATGAGCTTTATTTTTACATGATCTAATCTTTCTGAAAGATTACCTTTCCTTATCCTTGCTTTATTATCAATTTCGTCTAAGTAGTCATGCAAAATAAATTTCCTAGTGAAGACAGGCAAGAGGCAATAGGCAAGAGGCAAAAGCTTTATCGAAATGTGTAATTAATTTTGCTTAGGTACTTATTTCTCCAGCCCATAATAAATAAACCTCAGCGTCACGGTATACACACCACTGCGATTGATGAGACCCTTTTGCCCTTGGGGCGGATCTGAAGCCAGCAAGTGTCGGCCGCCCCGTTGTATTCATAGAAGCGCCCCGTCTCCCTGTCAGCAATGACAGGCAGCCCGTAAAGAGAACGCATCTTATCCAACGGATCCCCCGGGCATAGCTGCCTTGGAGTGCACCCTGCTGGATTGTCGCTATACAGCTGGGCGACCACATTTTCACTAAACCAGACTTGCACTTGAGGATAGTAATAGTGGGGACTCAGATACCCTAATTCTTCTACCTTGCGTAACGGTAAGCCAAGTTTATTTGTGACCTCGCTTGGCGAATCCCCGATCGCGATCCCACCTAGCAAAATTTCGCTCTCAAGCACAGTGCCCTCACGCGCTAACGTAAGGGGAGTGGCAAGAGATAGGAGTAGGACGAGTGATAGTGCTTTCATGCCGCCTAACCACATATTATAGGTCAACTTTCTGTATAAAACTCTCTGGGGTA